>JAAEKY010000646.1 GCA_024227235.1 Desulfobacteraceae bacterium
CCGTTTTCCAGATAATTAAAAGGAATATAATCCTCTGTCAAAATTTTCAACTCAGTGCTGTAAGTTTCATGCCCCATACAAAGGGCAAACACCAAAACCAGTGTCAATCTTTTTATTAAACTCATCACAATTCCAGTCTATTTTGTAGTTCAATCTTTTTTTGCCTGAATGGTTATCATACAGACAAGCGGATATGGTTGCAAAAGAATTATGAAATTCAGTTTTTCTTGTGTAATCTATCTTGATGAAAATAGTCAGGGCACCCACGCTCTATTGGGCATGAGTGCCCTATAGTTTTACTCGATATGTATTTCGTCTTGATTTTTTAAAGTACAATATCTGATTTAGTCAGTTTTTTTACATGGATTTAAAAATCAATTATATGGACCAAAGCAAAATCAAATTCCCAAAAATCTCATTCAACTTGATTGGAGATAAAAAAACATCATTGGAGAAGGCATAATCAGGTAGTAAAAAGGTGTTTAATGTGTCTATTTATAAACCCTTTTTTACTACATCACTTCAATGGGTACTGGTGTTTTAAAGACTCAGTCCAGATAAAATTAGACAACCCCCATATATAGTATGCCAGGTTTTTTCTAAATGAATATTGCTGTTCAATTATATGAACCAAGGATGTCATGACTGGTCATATTTCCAAATTTAACTTACTAATATATAATCCACATTTTTGATAAATTGGAGTGAATACGGCGGGATTCGAACCCCTATCCATGCTTAAAATCATTGGATATTTTAATAAGGGGGCACCATTGCTGCATTAGACTTAACAGTAAGAATTGCTGCCGACTTGGCTTGTGGCGGTGACTTTGCGATATACATCCTCTTCGAGCTCACCGATAAAGGATAGCCCCATGTCCTTGTTTTCAATACGGACGACAATCCCTTCCACCTCGATGCGAGTACCTTCGGTCAAATCCACGGTCCCTTTCACCCATCCCTTGATTATGATTTTATCCCTGTGGGAGAATTTTAGACCGCCCCTGGATATATCCTTAATCTCTAATTTTTGACCCCTTGCTCTAAATATTGGCCGTTGGGCGGCGGGATAGGTCGTACGCATGTACTTTCTCTTTTCGATCCCGTTATATTCGATATTTCCCATCTGATCACCTCTTGCCTTCGGTTGCTTGATGGTCTTTTTAGAACGGTACGATAAGAACTTACTTTCTGTCAAGAAAATATAAAAATGGGCACTTTAGAAAAAACAGCCCCAGATTTAACGCATTATTGAAGCCCTTCGAAAAATAGGTTTGCCTGAATCTTGAATAACAGGAATAATCCATTTTTTTTAATCAGACTTGATAGTATATCTTGCGGTTATGATAATTACTTTTTGCCTCTTGGCATTCAACTATATTTACCAGAACCAGCATCTCAAACTATTCTTTCGTTTCCAGTAAATATCAACTTGAATATCCGGTTGGCCCAGGTCAAGATAGTTGTCCTATTCAAAACCCTCAATCTTTCAAATAATCCAAACATCTTTTAAGTTAAGGATAATGTAAATATCATTGAGTTTGAGGTTTTGATTATTCAATTGATTGTAATGGAAAAATCTTTGAGTTTTACAATTTTTGAAACGTATAGTTTTACTGATTCTCAGGCCAGAAGCTACCATTAGCATATTTAATGAATCAATTGCTTTGGTTTTCTCTAATATTTCAATTTAAAGCATCTAACTATCTTCCATAGTTGTGTGAAAAACATTTCACATTATGAAAAAAAAGTAACAAATCATGTAGTTTTTTTCTCAATGCTGTAATCCAACTTTTTTAATCTTCCAAAATTCAAATATTTTCATACCACAATGTGATACAATTCAAGCAACTTACAAACAGCCCCTTCATGCTCGAAATAAAGTACCACATCGTGGCATGCATAATGCATCAAAACAGCTATATTGATTATGTACAGCTGATATCTCTAAAAATTATTTTAAAAGGAAAAATGTTTATGAAGAATTTATTAGCAAGTTTGGCAATTGGATTCTTAATGTTCGGTATGATTGGAATGGTGCATGCAAATCTAATAACAAATGGGAGCTTTGAAACTGTGCCAAGTACGGCTACAGGTCAGGGAATTATGCCAAGTGATTGGCAAGCTACTAATGTTACTCCAGATACTTATAGTAATGACGGATCATATGGGTTGCTACCATCAGCCGGAGGAAACTTTACCGGTGTTGTTGCAAAGGAAGGAAAAAGATGGGTAGCGGGATGGTCATCTGCTGGTCAAGAACGTTTTGGGCAAGACTTAAGCAGCAATTTAGTTTCTGGGCTTGAATATGATTTTTCAGGATGGCTACATCAAGCCGTACGTTCAGACTTAAATTACTCTGGAGGATTTGAGATATATCTTACTGATACTCCAGGCACTCTTACAACACAAATAGGTTTCCTTGGTCCAACGACAAGTGTTGCCGCTGGCTGGCAACAATACTCCTTTTCATTTACGGCCACTATTGCAATGGAATCTCTTGGGTTTATAGAATTTGCACCGATTGTTACAGCATCTGGATCTGCCTACCCGGGTTTAGATCTCGTTTCGCTTGAAGGGCCTGGACAATCATCTCCTGTTCCAGAACCTGCAACAATGCTCCTCTTTGGTCTCGGTCTTCTCGGTCTTGCTGGAGTTAACAGAAGAAAAAAATAACAGTAGGAAATCATGGAAACAGCAATCATTAATAGAAATAGACGATATGTCATAGATAGGCGTACAGGCAAAGACAGAAGGGCTATTTCCTATCATGGTTACTATCCAGAACGAAGATCCATTAATGACAGAAGGTTTGTTTACTTTCGGCGTTATAAATAATCATAATTGAATCAACTGCTTAAGGCAGGGTCAAAAAACGGCCCTGCCTTTTTTATTTTCCGTTACACTTTTTAACATAAAATCATCCATAGTGAAAAAAGAATTTATGTTTTCTCTGAGTTAACTATTATTACCCTATCTGTAACTGCCCGGTCATCTTTAACTTGTCATGGATAATGTAAATATCATTGAGTTTGAAGTTTTGATTATCCAATTCACTGTAATGGAAGAATCTTTGAGTTTTACAATTTTTGAAACGTATAGTTTTTCTGATTTTTAGGCCAGAAGCTACCGTTAGCATATTTAATGAATCAATTGCTTTGGTATTCTCTAATTTTTCAATTTAAAGCATTTAACTATCTTCCATAGTTGTGTGAAAAACATTTCACATTATGAAAAAAAAGTAATAAAAGTATGTAAAAAAACCCCCACTTACATTTCGTTTAAAAATTATAGTAATACCGTATGAATAATCTATCGCTCTGTTATCACACGGTTTTTTTGTTGGCGTTAATTAATTACCACAATGTGGTATGTTAATTGCTTATTATTTAGTAATAGCTAATTTATTTTTAAATTATTTAAATAAAGGAGACTTTTATGAAGCATAAATTGTTAGTAGTGTTTGGAATTTTATTGTTTATGGTTAGTTCAACTGCAATGGTGAATGCAGCAATTTTGACAATAGGGGACACCTCTTTGTCAGGTACGACTGTAGGGGCTCAGCCCAATCTGGCAGGGACTGTAGTGGAGGACGAATTAGTGCCTTTTTTATTTACGTCTGATACTGGCCTTGTTGAAGGGAATGTCCAGTCTCGCGTTGTTTTGTCAATTGATGGGACTTATGATTTTTATTGGCGCATTCGAGACACCTCTGGAACAGGGAAAATTGGAAGCTTGCGTATAGGAAATTTCATTACAGGTGTCTACAATGCCGACTATAGAATTGATGGTGTAGGAGACGTCGGTCCTGATATTGCGCGTCTCTTAAGTACTTCCTCTGGCGATATCAATTTTATATTTTCTAATGGTTTAGACACTCGCTCCGGCGAGGAGTCACTATTTTTTTTCTTTGATACAGATGCTCTAAATTATAGGAAAACAGCTCAATTTGACCTGACGGGTACTGGACTTGCAGATATTTCTAATCTTTTTTCAGGCTTTGCACCTGCTCCTGTGCCGGTACCAGGGACATTACTTTTATTGGGTTCCGGGATTCTTGGTCTTATCGCTAAAAGGCGTAAAAAGGATTAATCCCAGCCCATACAGAATAGTTATGAGTTACACTACTCCTGTTAACAACAGCTGCCAGATTTGATATAGCAGCTGTTGTTGACAGGATTTTATTATGAATTTAAAACCATGTCCTGTGGGCCTGGTAATCGTTTGAAGGTTGTGCCTGAAAGGTCTAACCATGGTATTACTTTAATCGGTTATTATATAGTGATCCTCCCCCCGATATATTGGGCACTTAGTTAAGCCACTTACATCACCTGGAAGGTTTTCAGAGGTCAATAATTATTATCCTAATCAACAAGAAAATAAAGAACCTTTAGAGTCAACAATAGTTGTCCTATCTTTGAGTCAACCATTGGTTCAACTTTTATACATCATAAAGTTGATTGTTGGCTAATTTTTTGTATTCAGGTTAATAGTATATTAAGTTCCCAGGAGTATCCACTGCATAGGCAGAGTTAAAGGCAAGTCTTTGGGCGGGTTTAAATCGATGCGGAGACAGGATGTCGGGAGCATCGATTTCATCGCTTCACAGGATACGACGTCCTGTGAAGTTTAGCACAAAGATTTGCCTTTAGCCCTGCCGGAACTGTGGTGCAACAATTTGATTTATCAGTTTTTCTGATCCGGTTGTCCCACCTGTTTCAGCATTCTTAGGAGTTAATGGTAAAGTTGTTATCTATGTAATCTGTTTTATCCTTAGGAGAATAGGTTCGTTCTGTGATATCAATATTTCCGCCATGATCCACCAGCATGACTGTCGAGGACCGTGTTCCATAGATATCACTTTGGATAAACAAAGGTGACAGGATCCTTTCCCATTCAAGGCCCACGCCTGTATGTGGGAGCAATTTATCATCGGGTCTTGATTGATCCTTGAGGATGTCGAGTAAAGATGTTGGTGTGGCATCTTCATTAATGGCTTTTTTAAAAGCTATTTTACCTGTTTCAATTTTGGGCCATGGGGTATTTAAAAATTTATTCGAAAGGCCATGTATTCCTGAGCTTATTTTTTCTATAGATTTTTTTAGATTAGAAAGCCAGTAAATAGTATCTTTATTCCCAAAAATAAGATTGAATCCATTATAGGCTTCCGCACCTTTAAGAAAATTATTGGCCCAGCGTTCAACACTTGTTTTGGTTTCAAGAAAGTCCACAATGATTTCACCCCTTGAAGGAGCATTGGGCATCATAGAAGAAGGATCTCTAAAGTTTGTAAGGGCGGCAAACTTTCCATTTCTATGTACACCAAACCAGGTGCCACCTTGCTCGAGGTCTTTGCCAGCAAGGAGAAAAGGCTTGTCCTTCCAGAAGTGCATAGGGGCAGTCGGTCGTTGATAAAATTCATCTCTGTTGGCAGCAAGAATTAAGGGATATTTTTTTGAGACTTTATATCCAAAGAAGATTAAGCACATGTATAATTCCTTGTTTTTTAGTTGTTCCTTTGCTATTTATCTTACAATGTAGTTAAAATGTAACTATAAATTGTGAAAAAATCAATATAGATGGAGGTTTTAAATGAAAGATGTTGTTATCGTCAGTGGTGTTAGAACACCCGTTGGATCCTTTGGCGGTTCCTTGAAAAGTGTACCTGTGGTAGAGCTTGGCTCATATGTAATGAAAGATGTCCTTAAAAGAGTCGGGTTACGACCGGCGGTGGATGCATCACATGATGAATTCTCTCCAGATACTTTAAAAGACCAGGGTATGATCGATCTTGAGAAAAAAGGATATGATTATGATGAAAATCTAGCCCCTGTTTTTGTTGATGAAGTCATTATGGGAAATGTCCTCCAGGCAGGGCAAGGTCAGAATACAGCCCGTCAAGCGATGATCGCTGCTGGTATCTCAAGACAGAGTGCAGCCTTTACAATAAATAAAATTTGTGGGTCTGGACTTAAAGCCATTGCCCTTGGTGCCCAGGCCATTATGTCAGGCCAGTCAGATGTTATTCTTGCAGGCGGCCAGGAAAGTATGAGTAATGCTCCTATGGCATTGAACAAGGCTAGATGGGGACATCGGATGGAACTGACCGGTATTGGCCCTGTTCATGACTTGATGGTGTTTGATGGGCTATATGAGATTTTTTATGGATATCACATGGGATTGACTGCAGAAAATATTGTTGAAAAATATGGTATTTCAAGAGAAGAGCAGGATCAGCTTGCAGCATTAAGTCATGCAAGAGCCTTTGGAGCCGTGAATGACGGTACCTTTGCCCAAGAAATTGTACCTGTTGTTATTAAATCCCGAAGAGGAGATACAATCGTTGACAAAGATGAACGGCCCATGGAAACCAGTGTAGAAAAAATGGCAAAACTTCGTCCGGTTTTTAAAAAAGATGGAAGCGTTACTGCAGGAAACGCATCTGGGATAAATGATGCAGCAGCCAGCGTTCTTTTGATGTCTGAAGAAAAAGCAGATGAATTAGGTCTTGAAAAATTGGCTAAAATTAAAGCCTTTTCTTCTGGTGGATTAGATCCGGCATACATGGGTCTTGGCCCTGTACCGGCTATAAGGAAAGTGTTGAAACAAACCGGTATGAGCATAGATGATATTGATATGATTGAACTGAACGAAGCATTTGCTGCCCAGGCAATCGGATGCATGAAAGAGCTCAATATCGATGTGGAAAAACCCAATGAACTGGGCTCAGCAATTTCTATTGGTCACCCCATTGGCTGTACCGGCGCAAGGCAGATGGTTACCGCCATTAACCAGATGAAAAGAAAGTCCTATTCCACAGGCCTGATCTCTATGTGTATCGGTGGTGGTATGGGGATGGCGATGATAATAGAAAGATAAGTTTTTCCCTTTACTTGGTTTCATTAAAATGCTAAAAAACTTTAGGTTTTTATTGGACTATTTAATGATTGAAATGAAATACATAAAGGGGTGTTTTTATTATGGATATTCCTAGAAAGTTAGGCATATTAATCTACACAGCGGTTCCAGCCATTGTTGGCGGCGGTATCGTATACCATTTTTTTGGAAGCTGGGTCCAAGTCATTATATTTGAGATACTTCTTGTACTGGCAGCCCTTGGTGTGATTAGAAACTAAACAAAATATTTATTTTTATTTTGTAAAGCCGCATTTGTGCAATTTATTTTGCATGTTGCGGCTTTACATGGTTTTTGATCTTTGCCATTTCTTTGGCAACTAACACATAGATTGGTGAAACCTTGGAGCAAAATATTTCTCAAAAAGCTGTGTTTGTTTTTTTTATCGCCTTGTTCTGTATTGCAATTTTACTTGCAGGCAAGCTGATTGCTCCTTTTTTTGCCATTATCATCCTGGGGATTGTATCCACGGGGATTTTTAGACCGGTTTTTAGATTTTTTTCAAAAAAGATGCCGCCTAAAACGGCATCTGTACTCACCTGCCTTTTAATCTTTTTTGTTGTATTTATACCGGTTGTTTTTTTTGTGGGTATCCTTTCCAAAGAAGCATTTGGCCTATATACCATGGCCAAAGATGCTGTTTTTTCAAATCAATTAAAAAATTTACTGGAAAATACTCAAGCGTTAGAACGGTTCAATGAATTGCTGGTAAGAGCCGGTATTGAAAAAGTGGTGACATGGGATGAATTGGTTAGCCCAATCTCAGAACTTGGGAAGTTTGTGGGATTTTCACTTTTTGAGCAGGCAAGATTTTTTACATCCAATGTGCTGAATATCGTCATGTATTTTTGTTTAATGCTGATTGTCGTATTTTACATGCTCATGGATGGGGATAAATTTATAAAATATATGTATGACTTATCTCCATTACCAGATGAACATGATAAAAAGCTTTTTGAAAAATTCATGGATATGGCAGGTGCTGTCCTTATAGGCAATGGCCTTGGCGGCTTGATACAAGGGACAGCAGGTGGTGTTCTTTTTATGTTCTTGGGATTTAACTCTCCGTTCCTTTGGGGGGTTATCATGGGGTTCTTAGCCTTTTTGCCTATTTTAGGAATCGGGATGGTCTTGATTCCAACTGCAGCAATTTTATTTTTGAAATCAAGGCTGGCAGCTGCTATTTTTGTTCTTATTTTCTATGCCATACTTTCTTGGGGGATCGAGTATATTTTTAAACCCAAGGTTGTTGGAGATAGAGTGAGTATGCATCCACTAATCGTATTTTTTGCGATAATTGGTGGTCTTAAAACATATGGTATTTTAGGTATTATTTACGGGCCTTTGATAGCCACATTGTTTTTGACCTTAGCTGATATATATTTTTCAAGTTTTCAATTTATGGTTGAACCTGAGAAGGTTCCTAAAGAGAAATAATTGGAGTTTAAACGTTGATTATTGATAAAGAAATAAATGAGACCACTAGCATAGAAAAGGAGATGAAACAATCTTATCTTGAATATGCTATGAGTGTTATCATCGGTAGAGCACTGCCTGATGTTCGTGATGGACTAAAGCCTGTTCACAGACGTTCTTTGTATGCCATGCAGCAAGCACGGAATGACTGGAATAAATCTTATAAAAAATCGGCCCGTATTGTCGGTGATGTTATGGGTAAGTATCATCCCCATGGTGATCAGGCGATATATGACACCATTGTTCGGATGGCCCAGGATTTTTCACTTCGGTATATGCTGGTGGATGGCCAAGGCAATTTTGGATCAGTGGATGGTGACTCTCCGGCCGCAATGAGGTATACGGAAATCAGGATGCGCAAGATTGCCCATCAGATGCTTGCCGATCTTGAAAAAGAAACCGTTGATTTTATTCCAAATTACGATGAGACGCTTGAAGAGCCCTCTGTTTTACCAACAAAATTCCCTGCATTGTTGGTCAATGGCTCCTCTGGTATTGCTGTTGGAATGACAACCAATATTCCACCACATAATATTAAAGAGGTGATTGCCGCCTTAACCGATTTGATTGATAATCCTTCAATGGATGTCAACGACCTGATGGCGCATATACCCGGACCTGATTTCCCCACGTATGGACATATTTACGGAACAAAGGGAATTCATGAAGCATATAGCGCAGGCAGAGGAATTATAACGCTTCGGGCAAAGGTTGATGTCGAAGAAAATAAAAAAACAGGCCAGGAAACCATTATTGTGACTGAGCTTCCCTATCAGGTCAACAAAGCAAAAGTTGTTGAGAAAATAGCAGAGCTCATGCGGGATAAGGTCATTACAGGTGCATCCTTTGTTAGAGATGAGTCTGATCGAGATGGAATGAGAATCGCTGTTGGGGTTAAGCGGGATCAGATTGTTGAAGTGGTTATTAATCAGCTGTATAAGCACACCAATATGCAAACAAGTTTTGGTATTATCTTGCTTGCCGTTGTCAACAACAGACCACAGCTTTTAACGCTCAAAGAAATATTAACCCATTTTATTGACCACCGCAGAAATATCATTATCCGGAGAACGCTATATGATTTAAGAAAGGCAGAAGAAAGAGCCCATATATTGGAAGGCTTAAAAATTGCCTTGGATAATCTGGATGAGGTTGTGGCCCTTATTCGTGCGTCCCATTCTCCTGAAGAGGCCAAGAATGGTTTGAAAGCTAAATTCAGCCTGACGCCCATCCAGGCCCAGGCAATACTCGATATGCGGCTGCAAAAACTGACAGGGCTTGAGAGAGAAAAAATCATCAGTGAATATAATGCGCTTTTAAAAGATATTGCCTGGTATAATGAGATCCTTTCAAGTGATGAAGTGGTAAGGGGTATCATTAAGGATGAACTGATAGAATTAGATGAAGAATTTGGTGACCAAAGACGGACAAGAATTGTTGAAGCCACAGCTGAAATCAGTATTGAAGATTTGATTGCCCAGGAAGATATGGTTGTGACCGTTACCAGAAGCGGATATATCAAACGAAATCCCATTACCCTGTATACAAGTCAGCACAGGGGGGGGAAAGGAAAAACTGCCATGGGAACAAAGTCTGATGATTTTGTTGAACATCTTTTTGTGGCCTCCACCCATGCAACGTTCTTGTTTATTACCAATTTTGGAAAAGTTTACCAATCAAAGGTTTATGAATTACCAATGGCAGGGCGATCAAGCCTTGGAAAAGCGATTGTAAATCTTTTAAATTTTGATGAGGGTGAAAAACTGGCCACTGTATTAACTGTGGATGAGTTTATTGAGAATAAATATGTGGTCATGGCCACTAAAAAAGGAAGAGTAAAAAAGACTCTTTTGATGGCATATTCCAGGCCCAGATCAGGTGGCCTTATCGGTGTTAAGCTTGCAGAAGGCGATGAGTTAATTGCAGCAAAGATAACAAATGGAGACATGAACATTTTCCTTGGATCTGAAGGAGGGAAAGTTATTCGTTTCCACGAAAATAATGTTCGGGCAACTGCAAGGGGTTCCATGGGTGTACGGGGTATGAGGATTGACCCCGAAGTAAAGGTGGTTGGTATGGAAGTTTTGGGATCGAAAGATACCTTGTTAACCGTAACAGAAAACGGATTTGGGAAACGATCTTTTACTGAGGATTACAGGACCCAAACCCGTGGTGGAAAAGGTGTGTTTTCAATAAAGACTTCCAAACGAAATGGCAAAATGGTTTCCTTACAGTTAGTGGATGCCAACGATGAACTGATGATGGTAACCAATAAAGGGAAATTGATTCGAATATCTATTGGCGGTATCAATGTCATCAGTAGAAATACCCAAGGGGTTAAATTGATCAATCTGTCTCCCAAAGAACAATTGATTGGTATTGCCAGACTTCCTGAGGAAGAAGAGGACCAGAATACCGAAGATGATCAGGAAAATTTAGATGCGAATGAAGCATCTGCGAATGGGGAGAGTATTGACACAGAAGATAACACCGATTCATAAAGGAGAAGGCCACAGGAAGAGGCTGAAGGATAGATTCCTCAATAACGGGCTTCAAGGATTTCATGATTATGAGGTTATTGAGTTGCTTCTTTCTTTGAATACACCGAGAAAAGATTGTAAACAAAGTGCAAAACTTTTATTAAAACGGTTCAAAACGTTTCAGTCTGTTTTAGAGGCAAATCACGAATCACTCTGTGAGGTTGAAGGTGTAGGCCCAACAAATAGTTTAGGCATCCGGTTAATTAAAGAAGTATCTGATAGATACCTTGAAAGTAAAATCATATCAAAGGATGTGGTTCAAAACCCCAAAAATTTGATAGAGTATTTGAATCAAATCATCGGGCATAGAACCAAAGAGGTGTTTGTCGGTATTTTCCTTGATGCAAAAAATAGAGTCCTGACATCCAAAATTCTTTTTACAGGCACATTGACAACAAGCGCTGTCTATCCACGAGAAGTTATTATTAGCGCTTTGCAGCATAATGCAGCTGCTATAATTTTTGCACATAATCATCCTTCAGGAGATGTTGAACCATCAAAAAGTGATATTGAGATTACAAGAAAACTTTTTTACGCATTAAAATATGTTGGAATTGTTTTACATGAACATATGATTATTGGAAATGAAGGATACTACAGCTTCGCAGCCCAGGGCTTGATAGCAAAATTCAATAAGGATTTTCAAGAACAAAAATGAAAAAAGAAGAAAAACCCCCAGAATGTTTTGGAATTCTAGAAAAAGTTTTTCCTATGACAGATAAAGGGTTAAGGCAGACACCGGATGATTGTTTTTACCATTGCCCTGTAAAAACAAAATGTCTGCAACAAGCCATGGCTACAATAGATGGTGTTAAAGTAGAAGAAGAAATTATTGAGCGGTCAGAAAAGTCTGGTGCAATGAATTTTTTTGAACGCTGGTCTCGTAAAAAGCAGGTTCACAGGAAAACAAAGAAATAATTTGGACGAAAACTCACCCATTTACTGCGTTGCTGCGAAATCCTAATATCCTCATGTACAGTAGTACACTCCAGTTTTAAGATTCCTTGCGCCTTGCATATGGGCAACTTTTCGTCCAAATACGGGGCTTTCGGTCAGATGCTAAGCTTATTCTTTATCTCGTTTTATTCGACTAAAGTGAAACACTGTTGATTTTCCAAGACTTGGAAGTGTGAGAACTTTTTTTTGAGCGATAATTCTATTTTTAGTAAGTGCATAAGTGTCTGGGTCTAGTAAAAGCCCTTGTCTTGATGCAACACTTTCAAGCTTTGATGCCAGGTTGACGGCATTCCCAAGATAAGTAAACTCTCTTTTAATGTAGTTGCCAAGAAAAATAGCATAAATTTCTCCAGTACTCATCCCCATTCGAAACGTAATATCTGTATCCAGGCCATAGACCTCTTTAAACCGCCTGTTTTTATTTTTGATGGCTCGATTCATATCCACACTTGCTTTGATACCGTTTAATGCAATGTTAGGATCTAAGTTGTCACCGTGTTCGAAAATAGCCATGAATCCGTCCCCAAGAAATTTATCAATATATCCGTTGTTTTGATAAATTACGATGCATAATCGGTCGATGAGCTCATCAATTAATTTTATGGTCATCTTTTCGTCGGATTTTTTCATTAAACTTGAAAATCCTGCAATGTCGACAAAAAGTGTAGATGCAAAGAGTTTTGCCTTGGTCTTATATTGAATAAAGGGACTGACTTGTTTGGACAGACGATTTCTGACAAACTGGGTGTCTTGATAGACAAGGTCAGATGTAAGAAGTTCTTTGGCCTTTATTTTATCAATAAGCCTGGCAGCATTGAATGCTCGAATTATATTACGTTTAACACCGCCGACCATGCCGATTTTTGCAGAAAGTTTGAACAGATCAAAGGCATCCTCTTCCCGGTCGGTTTCATAGCGAATATCCCCCATGATATAATACACATCAGACATGATTTGAGCATGGTCAAGGTTGTTCTTTTGAGCGAAGGAAATTAGGATTTCAAGTTTTTCTTCTGAAAGACCATAATCTAACATTTTTCGATGAATTCTAGCAGCAAGAAGGCCGGCTTCAAAATAATCTTTCATCATTCTTCTCTCAAGGAGAGAAGATTCAATTTCCTGAATAATAATCAATGCCTTCTCAGTAAAATTCATCACAAATTGAAGTTGTGCATATTCAAGCTTTGCTCTTAAGATTCCTTTTTGATAGTCAATGCTTGTGACAATACTCAAGGCCTCCTCAATGGATGGTGAAAGAGTGTTGTCAACTAAGCCTATCAGCCTTTTTATTCGACAATAATTGATCAAAGAATAGCCGTAGATTATGGCAGATTCCCTCTTTTTTTTCTGGGACTCATAGTTTTTAAATGCGACGTTTTTTTCTTGGGTAACATATCTTTTTGCACTGGAATATAAATTTAACCGAAAATTTACATCCGCTAACAAAGAGCATATTTCTCCTAAAAATTTAGAAAGGTGATCATTATTTTCTGCAAGAGTTAATGCCTTTTGTAAAAAATAGTCTGCATCAATGTAATTACATTGAGTCTGATGGATATATCCTAATGACAGGTAGATTTTAAGTTCCCATTTAATAAAAAAAGTATCTGAGTTATTACTGGCAATGGTTAGCGCTTTATCTAATAATTCTTCAGATCTAGCCCAATGATTCATTTTTTGTAAAAAAATGTTTTTCATCCACATAATGACGATGTAACACGAAATATTGCTTGTGAAGGAAAGGGTGCGCTGCTCAAATTGATTCAGAGACAATAAGAGTTCTTCTTCAGATCCTTTGAGATCAAAAGACTTGAAGATTGTTTTAATTTCTTTTATTTTATCTGGCATGATATATTTTCACTAGAAAGTTTGATAATTATAATTATACGTTAATTGATTGAATAGTCAAACGTTTAAAATTCCAATTTTGAAATTTGGAGGAATAAATGAAATCTGTAAAAGATATTAAAGTTACATCAAAAAAGGTTTTCGTCAGGGTGGATTATAATGTGCCGGTTGATGCGCATTTAAATATTACGGATGATAACAGAATTTTGGCAACCCTGGATCTTATCCAATATCTGTTAGATCACAATGCAAAGATTATTTTGGCCTCTCATATGGGCAGACCGAATGGTAAGGCAGATCCCAAATTCAGTTTAGTGAATGTGGGTAAACGGTTATCCGAATGTTTAAAGAAAGAGGTTCTTTTTGCCACCGATTGCGTGGGGGATGAAGTGGTAAAAAAGGTTAACCAGTTAGAAGACGGGCAAATTCTGCTTCTAGAGAATTTAAGATTCCATGCTGGAGAAAAAGACAATGATGATGTGTTCTCAAAAAAGCTGTCCGATCTTTGTGATATCTATGTGAACAATGCCTTTGCTGTTTCTCACCGGGATCAAGCATCTGTGACGGGTATCCCAAAATTTGCAACCGAATCTGTCGCAGGTTTTTTACTTGAAAAAGAAGTTAAATCGTATTACCATTCTATGGAAAATCCCAAAAGACCTTTGGTCGCAATAATTGGTGGAGCAAAAGTATCCAGCAAACTCAAAGCACTGGAAAATATGCTAAAATATGTTGATAAACTGATTATTGGTGGTGCAATGGCCAATACATTTTTAAACAGCCAGGGTATTGATACAAAGGGGTCAATGATTGAAAAAGATCTTTTAAAGACAGCTGCCGATATTGTAAGTGAGGCAAACAATAAAGGAATAGATCTTCTTTTACCCGAGGACCTTATTTGTGCTGAAAAATTCGATAAAGATACACAGATAAAACAAGTTCTATTAGATCAAATCCCAGATCAATGGATGGCATTAGATATCGGCTTAAAGACCGCTTTAAGATATGCTGAAGCCATTAAAAATGCGGGCACAATTGTATGGAATGGCCCAATGGGGGTTTTTGAAATGGAACAATTTATGTCAGGAACTCAAATTGTGGCAAATGCCATTGCAGATTCTTCGGCATTCTCGGTTGTTGGCGGGGGGGATACTGGCCTTGCTGCAAAAAAGTGCAACGTTACAGATAAAGTGGGTTATATTTCTACGGGTGGAGGTGCTTTTTTACATTTGATGGAGGGTAAAAAACTTCCTGGGGTGGTTGCCCTGGAATAGACCCCACAGATGCTTGCAACATTGTGGTAAAATCGGGAATAAACTTGGGATAAAAGAAAGGAAAAATTCGTGATTTACTGTAAGCACAGAGATAATCTTAGTAGGGAAGAAAGACTTAGAAGATCATATTACGAGGTGTTACGAGATGAACTAGATCAGTTTGTTATTGGATATTCACTCGTTGGATCGTATAATAATTTTCTTCGTATACGCTCACCATATCCGTTTGTAGAATTAAGAGAACTCAAACCAAGAGCGCGAATTCCTTCTATTGAATTTGATGCCCAAAATTCATTTTTAATTATTTTTGCCGAAGATGTAATTCACAAAAAACATAAAAAGTATATACGATATTTTGATGCCAATAAAACAACAAAGAATAATCTGCTAAAACATAAATATTTTCCAAATGTAGAAAATTTTAATCGGGATCTTAAATATTTTGAAACCAGAGATTTTTTTTCCCTATTAAGATCATTACTTCCTATTGATTATGCCTTACTTATTCAAAGGAATCAGAAAACCAAAGTAAAATATGCGTTAACCCATTTTCATGTGAGAATAGACTGGCCCATTGCCGAAGCCTCAGAAGCGCTTGCCAAGGATTTAAGGTATATTTCAAAAGATCTTTATGAAAAAGGGGATAAATATGCTGAAGATTTTCAAAAGAAATTCTTTGAGTATTATGGTATTCCTGTTCTGTCTGGTGGACGAAGAACTGCTGCCATAGTCGCTGCCCAATACTTCAGGCAGCTTCCGGGAATCACAACCGTTTATGTATCTTCCAGTGAGTCTAGGAATTTGTTAAGGATCGATGAAAAAGGGGTGTCCAAATCTGTATTGGTGAAGCTGCCAGATGAAAAGGTAAAGCAATTAGCAAAATTTGCAGGCATTACCCAGAATAGTTTTACAAAAAATTATGTCATTGGGCGGCAGCGTAAAAATTTTGTTTGTATTTTAAATGTGAAATATGATTATACCAACCATGCATTGCCTTCAGAAGGGGGAAGGCTTCGAGAATTTAAACCAGATACGAACTGGCTAACAGTATCAGAAGAACATATATTACCAAAGCCATCCATACTTTCGCGTTCACCTATACCCTATAAGATGGTATATTTATAGTTTTTTCAGCATCGCTATCTCATCACAATTTGGGAAACTGACACAACCGATACAATCTGCCCATATCTTGATAGGAAGTTCATTTTTGTCAATAGGTGAAAATTCAAATCTTTCAAAAAAAGTCGGGCGGTAGGTAAGGGTGAAAAGATCCGTCACTTTGAAATATACAGCTTCCTGGATGGATCTTTCTGTGAGTGTCGTACCAATTCCCTGGCCAGTAGAATCGGGGTCAACAGCAAGAGAACGGATTTCTGCTAAATTTTCCCAGCAAAATTGCAGTGCACAACACCCCACCACTTTCTTTTGTTTGACATCTTCAAATACCCAAAAATCTCTTAAATGATCGTATATTTTATGCAGAGGTCGTGGCAACAGCTCCCCATTTTTACTATAAATTTGAAGTAATGCAAAAATGGCATTTGCATCATCTAATACAGCTTTTCTTATCATTTCAAATCCTTAGCTCTAATTAGCACTTTTACTTTTCCATAAGTCTGGTCTCTTGTAACTTCTCCAGTATTCGGGTTCATATATACCATTTTTGTCCCATCTGGTATATCAAAATATTGATAGGATTTGTTTAATAGAGTATTCCTCATATAATCAATCCATATGGGCAGTGCAGCCCTTGCACCTGTCTCATAATTTCCTAGTGTTTTTGAATCATCATTGCCCACCCAGACACCCACGACTATATCCGGGCTGAATCCAATAAAGAGGGCATCTTTATAATTGTCAGTAGTCCCCGTTTTTCCGGCAATATCCTTTTGTATTATCCTGGCCTTTTTACCCGTACCTTCAAGTATGACAGCCTTTAATAGATTTGCCATGACAGCAGCATTTTGTCGGGACATTATCGATTGTTTATTGGAAGTGTTTTGATAAATTATACGGGAATCTGAATCGGCAATTTTATTGATGGAATACGGTTCTATTTTAACCCCCATATTGGCGAATGGAATATAAGATGCAGTAAGTTCAATCAAGCTGACCTCTGATGTTCCTAATGCCAGGGAAAGATTAGAATAAAGTTTAGAGGAAATGCCGGCCTTTTTTGCAAATTCAATCACGTTGGATGGACCAATCCTTTCTATAAGCCGGACAACAGGCGTGTTTTTCGATAAAGCAAGCGCCTTACGAAATGTAATTTCACCTGAATACGTTTTTGAAAAATTATTTACTTGCCAGGTTTTTCCATTTGCCAGTTGATACGATAAAGCGGCATCGAGCAGTTTATCATTTTGTGAAAATCCTTGTTCTATTGCAGTGGCATATACAAAAGGTTTAAAAGCAGAACCCGGTTGTCGTTTGGCCTGAACCGCCCTGTTATAAGCGCTTATACTAAATTTTTTTCCACCGATCATACTGAGAATTCCACCGGTCTTTATATCCATTGCGATGAGTGCACATTGCGCCTTTGATGAGTCAAGCCCTTTTTTTTTCATTCGGGTTTCAAGTTCAAGCATTCGATTCGCAACAGATTTATTTGCTGTCTTTTGAAAGTCAAAATTAAGGGTTGTATGAATATTTAAACCGCTTGAATATGTGCTTTTCAGATCAAAATGATTTTTTAAATCACCTTTAATATACTCTATAAAATATGCTGCCTGGCCCAAGTTCGGTTTTTGAGGCGGCGTAAGAATTTTCTGCGACTTAGCCAATAGATATTCTTGTTGTGTAATAACATTTGTAGCCAACATTTGTTTGAGAACAATTTGTCGCCTTTTTAATGCTAAATCAGGATTTTTTAGTGGTGAATAAATGGATGGGGCTTTGGGTAACCCTGCAATCAAAGCAGATTCAACCAGAGTGATATCTTCTACGGATTTTCCAAAATAAGCTTGGCAGGCTGCTTCGACGCCATAGGTGCCAGAGCCAAAATAAATCAGGTTTAAATACAATTCCATAATTTCATTTTTTGTATACCGTCTTTCAATCTGAATGGTTAAAATGGCCTCTTTTATTTTCCTGACAATTGATTTTTCGGGTGTAAGAAACAGCGTTTTTACAAGTTGTTGCGTTAATGTGCTTGCGCCTTGTTTGAATCCACCTGCCTTAATGTCATGCACGATCGCCCTTATGATTGCTTTTAAATTGACGCCTGTGTGGGAATAAAAATGTCTGTCCTCAATTGTGATTATGGCATTGATGAGATCTTTTGGTATTTTTTTAATGGATACAGGGAATCGTTTTTCAATATAAAACCGTGCAAGAATTTGTTTGTCCGAAGAAAAGACAGTGGTAACTGATGAGGGCTTAAATTGCTTAAGACTGTTTATTTGAGGCAAATCATGAACAAGGGAGAAAAAAGCCCCTGCTAGAATCCCAAAAAAAATTCCAACAAGGGCGATTGATAATAAAAGCCAATGTTGTTTTTGCATTATGCCTTGATAAAGGCAAGAATGCCTTTTTTAAATTCTTCATCAGTAAATGGCTTGTGAAGAATTGTATTAATCCCTGATTTTGTTAAAACAGAATCGTCAATTCTAATATCCCCTTCTTTTTCTTCTACAAAATCACTTTGAGTTGTAATCATAATAATAGGCAGATCTTGTCTATTGAATTTTTTGCGTATTTCACGGGTAAGCTCAAGACCACTGATATTTGGCATATTTAAGTCTGTGATTACAAGATCCGGTTTTTCCTTAATGATTTTTGGAATTGCGTCTTCGGGACGATAAAAGGTAACAGGTTTAAATCCAAGCGTGGTTAGCTTGTTTTGATAGAGTTTTAGCATCATTTTTGAATCGTCAACCACAAATATTTGTGTGGCTTTATTTTCGGACGCTTTATTTTCAGGTACTTTTTGGGCCACTTTTTGGACAAAATCTTTTTTGCCAATACTGGTCATTTTTTTTAAAAAGACTTCTCTTGTTGCAGGGTCTGCCTTTGTGATTGCATGGGTTTGGGCAAGATCCATAAAAGATTCTTCTTCTGATAGGAAGTTAAAAATATTACTGGCATCTGAATCTATTAATGCCGCAACAGCATTTTGAGAGTCATCAGATTTTTCTCTTACAACATTACGCAACCCTGCAACCAGCGCTTTGGATAGATTTTGATCGATGGCTCGGGCAGCGCTCATTCGAACCGATTCAATCGGATCCTGCAATCCTTGAACCAGGCTGATAGCAGTTTTTGGAGAAGGGATACGTTCCATGGCTTCATAGGCGGCCTGCCGAATATTGGCATCCTCCGGCTGAGTATTAATAATATCAAGGATAGGGGTCACACCTGCAGGATCACCAATGTAACCTAAAGTCGTTACTAAGTGTACCAGGTAGTCCGCTTCGGCATTCTCGAATGCTTTTGTTAAAATCGGTGTGGCTTTATTGCCCAGTTTCATTAGTTGATCAATAGCAGTGTCTCGAACAATAGTAACTTTAGAACTTAAAAGTGAGGTTAATTTATCAAGCGCATAGAGATCCTGGATTTCTGCCAACGCCTCAACTGTAAAGATATTGGTTTCTTCATCTTCTCCAATAAATCCTATTAATTGATCAATGGCATCATTTCCACCCATTTCAGAGATCGCAAATATGGCTGCCTGTTTAACTTCATTATCCGCCTGGGTAGCCATTTTTGTAAAAACAGGCAAGGATTCAGGAAGTCTTAAATTCCCTAAGGAAGTAATGGCTGCAACAAGGATATCTTTATCTTTATCTTCAGCAATAATTTTTTGTAAGGCAGGGGCCGTATCAGCTAAAAGTAGTTCTCCTGCAGCCTTCAAGAACAACAGCCTTGCTTTTTTTTCATTTTCTGTGATGTATTTTATTACCAGGTCAGTATTTCCAAAAGATTTATCAAGAATCAATTCATATAAGGACTCCTGAATTTTTGGATCTGATATGTCAATTTTAATGAGGTACTCAAGTAATGGGAAAGCTACTTTTTCAGGGGCTTTTGCAAGCTCTACCAAGGCTTTCCTCTGGACATCTGGATCTACATCAGAATCAGAGGCAAATTGAAGCAAGGCTTTTGCTTTTACTACATCTTCTTCATTTAGACAAAAAATCAATTCTTCGATGAATTCTGTTGCATTAATTCCACTCATAGTGAACCCTTTAGTAATTTTTTAATTGATAGAAAATTGAGTTAAGATATTTTTTTGAAGAAAAAAGATCGATATCATTTGTAAGGGACTCAGTTGATCCAATCAGCAGGTATCCATCCGGTTCTAGAACCTTTGAAATATTGGTATAGATTCTTCTTCGATCTTCAGTATTAAAGTAGATCATCACGTTTCGGCACAAAATAATATCGAATTTCCCGAGCCCAGTAAATGGTCTCATCAGATTCATTTTTTTAAATTGGGCCATACCCCTTACCTCATCTTTTATTTTGTAGCGGTCATCCTGTTGTTTAAAGTATCTGTTCAAGCGTCTTTGATCAAGTCCCCGTGCAACTTCAAATTTATTGTATAGCCCATAGCTTGCCGTAGCAATCGCAGCATCAGAAATATCTGTTCCAAATAGCTTAATATTATATTTTTCAGGTGTAACGCCCATTTCAATAAGAGATATTGCAATACTATAGATTTCTTGGCCTGTAGAGTTGGCAGCGCTCCACAATTTTATGGTGGGCTTTGCTAATGGATTGGCTTGAGCCCTTTTATCGATTAGATCGGGAAAGATTTTATGCTGCAATAATTCAAATGGGGATTTATCTCTAAAAAAATAAGTCTCATTGGTTGAGATGGCGTCAATAATTTCATTTTCAATCTCTTTTTTAAAATCAGCTTTTGCTATTTGTAGCAACTGGGAGTAGGAAGAACAATTATATTGATTAATTATTGAGTTGAGCCGTGTCTCCAACAGATATTCTTTACCAACATCAAGGGCAATTCCGGATATATCAAGAATATACTTTGAAAAATTTTTAAACTCTTCTGGGGTTACTTTAATATTTACCATAAATTTGTTGATAAAGCGTTTAGATTCTTATGAGATTACTGTTTTTAGGATTTCTTCGGCAATCTTCTCCAAAGGGGCAACAATATCTGCGATACCGGATTCAATGGGTTCTTTTGGCATACCAAAAACTGTACATGTCTCTTCATCCTGGGCAATAACAATACTTCCATTTTTTTTCATTTGAGCAAGCCCTTTTGAGCCATCGTTGCCCATACCCGTCATAATCACACCGGTTGATCTTCCCACATAGTGCTGCGCAATGGATCTGAATAGATAATCAACAGAAGGTTTACAACTGTTTTCTGGGGGGTCATCTGTAATTTTGATTTTTCTTGTAAGTCCATCAGCTCCGGCGATGATTTTCATCTGCTTCCCACCTGGAGCAATTAAAATTCTGCCTGGTGTTATCGTATCACCGTTTTGGGCTTCTTTGACCTCAATTTGTGATTTGTTATTAAGACTATTTGCAAGAGAAGCCGTAAACATCGGTGGCATATGCTGTACGATTAAGATAGGCGCTTTAATATCCGCTGGGAGCATAGGAATTATTTTGGTTAACGCATTGGGGCCGCCGGTAGAGATCCCGATTCCAACAATTTCAGCGGAGGAACTAATAGCTGGTTTTTGAATTGTTTTGGAAGGAATTTTCTTTGCAATTACTTTACTTGCATATGATTTTGGTTTTATTCTTTCTCGTATTTTTAGTGTTGTTTGCTTCTGTCGTTTCAGCGTATCAAGAATAGGCAAAATGGCATCTTTAACCTTTTGCATATTTTCAGCCATTTTACCTTCACTGGGTTTAGCTATAAAATCAAAAGCGCCTAGTTCCAGTGCTTTTATGGTCATTTCACTTCCCTGCTGGGTCAAGGTGGACAGCATGATGACAACCGGTGCGTTTGGCTGATCTTTTAAGGCTTGTAAAACTTCAATGCCGTTTACTTCCGGCATCTCAATGTCAAGGGTAATTAAATCCGGTTTGAGAGAAGCAATTTTTGAGAGCGCAATTTTCCCATTATTGGCAGTGCCAATAACATCAACCCCTGGTGTCTGTGTTAAAACATCCCCGACAATTTTCCTATAGACAATAGTGTCATCGATAACGAGGGCTCGTATGTTATCCATTATTCCTTTAATACCTCATCTATATCAAGAATTCCAATAAGTTGCTTTTCAGTTTTTAAGACACCTTTGAAAAATTTTCCTTTAACCCCATTAATATTTGAGGGAGCCGGTTCAATATCCTCGCTTTTGGCAAGGGCCACATCACTAATAGCATCAACAAGGAGCCCAATATGTTCATCTTCTGAGTTGACAATGATATTTCGATTATCTTTTTTTTTGTTAACAGGTGATAAACCAAGTTTTTTGCCTAAATCAATAATGGTGACTATCCTTCCTCTTAAATTTAAAATGCCTTCAATATAATCGGATGCCTGTGGGACTTTGGTGATTTCAAAATGTTTGTTGATTTCTTGTATGTTGAGGATGTCAATCCCACAAATGGCCCCACCCACATAAAAAGTTGAAAATTCTATATCTTCGGAAGAAATGTTTTCAGCTGTTTCTGACATTTTTTTCTCCTTAAGTTTAAAAGCATCTATTTTGTTAAATTCAATCTTTCCCTGACAACTTTCATCAATTTTTCTCTGTCAAGTTTGATCTCATATTCATCAATCCCAACTTTCCGGCCTTTTTCAATATGAGCCTCGCTTGCCAGAGATGTGAGCGCAATGACATCTAAATGAGAATATTTGGGATCGGTCTTGATCCTTTTTGTTAATTCAAACCCATCCATATTGGGCATTTCAAGATCCGTGACAACCAAATCGATCTCGTCTACTCTTTCTTTTAAAAGTTCCCATGCAATGCGTCCGTCTTCAGCTTCAATAACCCTGAAACCATCTTCTTCCATAAAGGTTTTTACCTGGTTTCTGAAAAAGGCAGAGTCTTCTGCAAATAATAGTATTTTTTCACCGTCTTCAGCCATTTTAGCAGCAATCTTTTTTTCTTCACCAAACCATTCAGGGTTTAGAATTCTCACCATTTCAAATATATCCACAAGAAGAGTCGTATGTTTATTTATTATCATTGACCCACTAATGGCTGGTCGCTTTAACGTGCTTTCATCTATCCGTAAATTTACTTCAAGCGCATCAACCGGTGGCATTACCATAAGGCCCAATTCTTTGTTTTTTATCTTAAAGACAATAATCTCCTGCTGTTCCCTTTCAGGAAGCGGGCTGAAATCAGAAACCTGTGATAATTCAAAGAGCGGTAAAGCGCCCCCTCTGTATTGTACCACTTTCCTGTCACCGATTGGCTCAATGGTTGATGATTGAATTCTTTCAATTCGTTCAACAATGTTAAGCGGTGCGGCAAAATATTCATGCTCGGAATTTTTAAATGTAAGCAGAGATGCCCTGTCTTTTGCAGCTTCAGCGGCAGCTTCAGCTTCTTTTAAATTTTGACCCGCTTCCGAAACAGTAGACAGTTCAGCCATTTGAGCCAGGTTGGAAATATCAAGAATGAGCGCTACTTTCCCATCCCCCATGATAGTGGCACCTGCATAGGCAGTACATTTCTTAAGATGCCTGCCAACGGGTTTAACAACAATTTCTTCAGAGTCATATAGTTTGTCGACGACCAGTCCATATTTGAATGCACCGGCTGAAACAACCGCTATGTTCATAGCACTTTTGGCATGATATCTTCTGTCTTCTTTCGCCCTTTCAGGATGTTTTTCTTCGGGGTCATCAGTGGTTTCTATGACATAGCCATCTTCAGTAAGCGTATGCTGTTTGGATCTTCTGTCTGCAAAGTTCTGTCTTCTATCCGGAAGGTCTTTCTTACTTTTTGGATCCTCATATTGTCTATCGATACCCAACATTTCTGAAAGATTCAGCAACGGAAGAAGCTCTCCTCTTAGACGGACAACAGCAGCATCCCCAACTTTTTCAATTTTTTCTTTTACCTGGGCGGCAGGAATTCTTAAGAGCTCGTTCAAGTTAACCTGAGGCACTGCATATCTTTCATTGCCAACAGATGTAATCTGGCTTGGGATAATGGCAAGAGTCAATGGCAGCTTGATTTGGATATCAGTACCTTCGCCCGGTGTTGAATCCAGCTCAATAATCCCGCCAAGGCTTTCGATGTTTGTGGTAACAACATCCATACCTACACCCCGACCGGATACATCGGTGATTTCTTTTGCAGTTGAAAAACCCGGTAGTAAAATAAGCTCTGTTTTTTGTTTATCAGTTAATTCATCAACTTGTTGTTCGGTCATAAGCCCTTTTTCAACAGCAGAAACGGCCATATTATCCGGGTCAAGTCCTTTACCGTCATCAGAAATAACAAGGTTGACCTGGCCTGCATCATGAAATGCTTTTAAGGTGATTTTTCCTGTTGCGTTTTTCCCTTTTTGTTCTCTTTCTGTGGGCAGCTCAATTCCATGGTCAACCGAATTCCTTACAAGATGTGTGAGAGGATCGTTAATGGATTCCAATATTGTTTTATCAAGCTCTACTTCTTTCCCTTCAATAACCAGATCAATGGATTTACCAAGCTGCTGGGAAAGGTCTCTGACAACCCTTGTGAATTTATTTAAAATATTGGAAATGGGTTGCATCCTTGTTCTCATGATCGCTTCTTGAAGCTCAGAAGTGATCATATCAATGCGCTGGCTGGAAAGTTCGGTCGCTTTTCCATTTGAAGAGTTAATACCCTGGAGCAATTGGTTACGGCTTAAAACAAGCTCTCCTGCTAGATTCATTAGGGTATCTAAAAGTCCTACATTAACTCTCAATGATGTTTGTGGTTTTGCGCCAACACTCACATCCTTTGGTTTTGATTCAGGCGTTTGCTTTGCTTTTGCAACAGCGGGTTGGGCCTTTTCTATAACCGGTTTAGCAGGCGGCGCTGCAACCGTTTCCTGTTTAGGCGCTTCAACAGCCACCGGTTCCGGTTTAGGCGCTTGTGCAGCGGGTGCATCAGGCTTTTGTTCTCCTACAGCAGGCATGGTATCTGGCTCGGCACTAACGTCTGCAACGTTTGTTTTAATCATCATCTCATCTGATATGGCATGAATGTATTCTTTTTTAATATCAAACAGAGTTTCGGTCATGTCATATTCAATAATAGAGGCAAAAAGCACTTGGAAAGGTATTCTGTTTGATGGATTATCAAGTAGCCCAACAGAATCAAAATCAATTCTAGAATCAATAATGGTCCCTGTTTTTTGTAAACTGTTTATCACTTCGATGGGGTTCTTATCTTTTCTTTGAATATCATCAATTAAATCGTATTCAACCAGAAAAAGATTTTTTCCTTCTGATTTGTATTGTTCAATTTCAAAAAGAGAAATTTGGGGGAATATTCTGCCATCTGGTAGAACAATGTCCACAATTTCTGAAACAATGTCCTGTTTATCTTCCGGTACACCTGCTTTTGTTATACTTTCTAAGGCTGTGACGTGTTCTGATACATCCTCATCATTGCTGGTTTCTATATTATTCAAAAGGTTTTCAAGTTCGTCAAACCCTTTTAGCAGAACACTGACCTTCTCAGAATCAGGAACAAGCTCTTTGTTTCTTACTAGGCCTAATACGTTTTCCAGATGGTGAGAAAGTTCTTTTATGGTGTTCAATCCCATAAAGCCTGCACCGCCTTTAATAGAATGGGCGGCTCTGAAGACATTGTTTACTAAATCCAGATCAATGTTTTCTCCAGCCTCTTCAATTGTCAAAAGATCACTTTCAATATCGCCAAGATGATCCAACGATTCTTCAATATACATTTGTAGGGTCTCGTCATCATCAAACATATTAAATCTCCTGAAAGGTTTATAGCA
>JAAEKY010000647.1 GCA_024227235.1 Desulfobacteraceae bacterium
CTTTGTGTTGGACTCATTCATATTAATGAAAGTGAAGGATTAAACCAGGCTACAAAAATTTATGATGACCTGCTTAAAACATTCTGGGATGACCTTTTCCCATTAAAAAAACGGATGAATGGAAGAATATCAGCTATTCAATGGTGGATGGACCGAACTCTTCTTGCCCTTGAAGATGATTTTCACCTCAACGTCGAACCTGCAACCTACATTGAAATGACTCAACGACTTGATCGAATTCAAACTTTCTTAGAAGAGAGTCATGAACTTGATATATCTGCTTTTGGTTTAGTCAGGGCAGTTGAAAAACTGGATCCTGCCAAGATGGCACCCACAAGCACCGTGCCAACTCCTGACAACGTTCCAGACGTTGAAATCACGAATCCTGAAAATGCAGCCAAACAGTTAAGCCCGGTATTTAAACAACTTAAACAGGCATCAAAGATTGTAAGAGAAGATGATACTGCAAATCCGCAGTCATACAGATGGCTCAGGTTTGGTCTTTGGGAGTCAGTAAAAGCAGTGCCAATTGCAACGGACAATATAACAAAACTTGCACCACCAAAGGAACAAATTTTTACCCATCTTGAAACTTTGAAAAATGATGAAGAGTGGGAAAAACTTGTTTTGGCTGCTGAAAGTGCCTTGAATAACCCGGCAAGTATATTTGCTTTTGATATTAACTGGTATTCAGCAGAAGCTTTAATGAACCTCGGGGAACAATACAAACATGCCCACACCATTGTATGTCAGGAAACATTTATGTTTATCAGTAAACTGCCCGGTGTTGAAGAGCTTCTGTTTTCAAATGAAACACCTTTTGCCAATGAAGAGACAAAACAATGGCTAAAAAGCCTGAGCACAGCTGAACCAGGTAAAAAAAGTTCTGATTCAGCAAATTTAAATGAAGATGAAGAAAATTATGTGAGCCAAACAATCAAAGAAGCAAGAGCAGTCTTGAGGAAAAAAAACGGAAAAGTAAACTCTGCAAGCTTTTTACACCAGGCAATCAATAGAGCTTCTTCAAAAAAAGATAGTTTTATTTTACGACTGGAGCTTGTAAGAATCCTTGCTGCAAAAAGAAGTGAGAAAGAAGCTATAGGGCACTTAAATCAAATATTAGATGATATTTTAGAATACCA
>JAAEKY010000648.1 GCA_024227235.1 Desulfobacteraceae bacterium
CGTCCTGGGGGTTCCCTTAGGCCTCCTTTAACATTTTCTGATTTGTCAGGAATGTATAACACGCTAAAAATGATGTCCTGGACACCATATGTGAAAGTTTTAGTTTGGGCTATGATATTAGTTTCTTTCCATGCGTTTTTACGAGCGGGAGAAATGACGAAATCGGAGAATACTTTGATGTTCCATCAGGTATCCCTCTCTGATTCTAGCCTTAAGATCCTGTTCAATAGGTATAAACACTCCAAAGGCAAATCTGTTTGTATCAAGGTCAAAAAACAGGCGTCAAAATTTTGTCCGATTCAGGCTCTTCAAAGATATATTGACTATAGAGGTGCAAGAAAGGGTTTTTTATTTTGCCAAGTGGATGGTTTACCCATAACATATGCATGGTATAGGAAGCATTTTAACGATTTGGTGTCTTTTTCGGGTTTGGATGCGGATTTGTCTACGCATTCAGCAAGGATTGGTGCAGCAACTTATGCTGCAGCAGCAGGAGTGTCTGAGGACAATATAAAGAGGATGGGGCGCTGGGCTTCCTCCGCAGTAAAAAATTATATCAAATTGCCTATTATTTGCTTTTAGTGTTGGCAGCGTAGCTGGTGTGCTGGTGTTTTGTGATGGTTTTATCCCCATACTAAATGCTAACTCTGGCAGCCTTGGTTGGCGCGGGTTTTATTATTCCCTTGGGTCTGTGTTAACAGCCCAAGTTGGTTGACATGATTATGTCAAATTTTGTATATGCTTTGGTCATTGTTTATGACTGTTATGTATAAAGCAGCGCTCAATGTTATTACTAATACAGTTTTTTATTATGTGAGGCTGCTCACATACAACAATTATGGGTTATCATTTATTAACAGC
>JAAEKY010000649.1 GCA_024227235.1 Desulfobacteraceae bacterium
AAAAATTCTAAAGGATTGTAATTTGTCAATTATTTTATCAGTTATCAGAAACTATTGGCTATGGATATTCAAATAGTGAGGGATAGCAGTGTAACCTAACTCACGATCTTATGTCAAGAATTTTTGCCAAGTCGTTTAAGATGGCAATAAATTCTAATCCTGTTAATCTTTCAGTCAGTTTAATCTTGTTCTGAACAGGATTGAACGGATTAAAGGATGGACAGGATTATTTTTTGTCTGAATCAGAATTGACAGAATTTTAGAATTTTCAGAATGGGTTCTTTGGTTTTATTCTGTTAATTCTTTAATTATGCAAATTCTGATTCTGACAATATTAATAATCAATCAAATCATCACAAAAATTTCTAAAACTTTCGCACCGTTTATCATCACTCTCAATCACATCAACAATATCGTCAAACGTCATAGATGAAATAATACGTTCAACGTCAGAAAAGCGTTTATCATACTTAATTCCAACTAAATTCAGGATTTTAATCACATTGGAAGCTGGGTGAAAAAATACCTTTTCTGCATCAATGGCAGATAAATCATAGCCTAATTTCTGGGTAATAAATACCACCGTTAATTGCTCATCCGCTGCGAGTCAGGGAAGCCGATAGGCGGTGACGAGTAGTCTCTGGTAGCCCTGGCATTTTTTTTAAAAAATGCCAGACGGCGTAGAGCCATTGAGGTAGCTGGGTCTCGTTCTTTTGGGAACGAGAACAGCGGACGCAGGGCGGCCAGAGCATTACAGCCTGGCGCGGTGGTCAAAGAACCGGCAGGGAAAGCCCTTTTTGTAAGTGCTTTGGGCGCCAATCCATATTTTTTTGTTTTGAAATTTTTGGTAGATATTCTCGCATCATATTATACCTTATTCAATCGGGAAATGCTATAACTGTGTTAGAAACGATACGTATAGAGGAACATCTTCCAAATTATCATGGTCTTGCAGGACGTCCTCAAAGTTACCGAGTAGCAAT
>JAAEKY010000650.1 GCA_024227235.1 Desulfobacteraceae bacterium
CCAGCAATAGACGAAACCTTTTTTTATTTTACCGAAAGCAACATTACAGCAGATTTCATGGTTGACGCATTGGAACATTTATGGCCGATTCTCAAAGAAAAATATAGTCCACATACCTTGGTCTTGAACCTGGATAATGGTCCAGAAAATAGTAACCGAAGAAGCCAGTTTATGGCACGTTTGGTCGCTTTTGCATATAAGAATTCCGTCAGTATCAGCTTGGCTTATTATCCACCCTATCACAGCAAATATAATCCAATAGAGAGGGTCTGGGGGCGATTGGAACAACATTGGAACGGAGAACTTCTCGATAGGGTTGATAAAGTATTGGGATTGGCCAAAACAATGACCTGGAAAGGCTGCATTCCTGTTGTAAACATGATCACTGAAACTTATAAAAAAGGGGTTCGCTTAACAAAGGAAGCCATGAAAAAGATAGAAGATAAAATTTTTCGGATCAAAGGAATTGAAAAATGGGCGGTTGACATACCTTGTTATCCAGATTGATTTTGGGAGATTTTATTTTGATTTTGTGCCTTAAGGATTAATAGGAAAGCGGTGAAAGAGGCTAAAAGATTCGACGGAAAATGGGGCCTTGAAACTAATGATGATACGATTTCTGTGGAAGATGCTGCCAAGGGTTATAAAAATCTCATGATCATTGAGAGGTGTTTCCGATCTCTGAAGAGGACACAGATAAAG
>JAAEKY010000651.1 GCA_024227235.1 Desulfobacteraceae bacterium
CATAGCAGATGCGGTGCCTTGTGAACGCTTACGATTCATTATCTGATCGGAATCAAAAAATAATCAAAAAACAGGGCATTATACGTGCGGCAACGCGCAGTTTCACTTTTTCAGATTCCCAGGCCCTGATCTTTCCGGGCATCAATGCCGGACAAAGCGTTGCCACCGTGTCTTTGACCATCATATATTTAAAAGTGATTCGTGTGCTAAAAAAAAGGAGATGAGATGAAAAAATACGCTGCTTTCTTTTTGACGGTCCTTTTGATCCTCACCTTTACCGGCTGCGGCCCTCTTTCGCCAAAACCGGTTCCGTTGGGCAGCTACGATATGGTGCCGGTCATTTCCAAGACGCCGGTAGCCCTGATCAACGCACAGGAACCCGGCTTAACAATGATAAAAGTGGGCGCCGGTGAAAAGGAAACCGATTTAACGCTCTGGGCCGGCCAGGCCATTTCCCTGACCGCATCCTGGCTGAACCAATATCATGTGCCGGTTAATAATGAAGCGGCGAAAAAGTTGAAGGTGTCCATCGTTGATCCGACGATCGATACGAAAAGCCTGCCCTGTACTCTTTTGACAATGAATGTTGAAACCGGAAACGGGATCACAAAACAGTTTGCGGTGAAAGGATGCGCAGGCGGGTACAACCGCTCGGTGGGATACGCCATTTCCTATGCCGTGATCGAAATGATGCGCTCCCCTGAAATTTTGGCTTATATTTCCGATAAATAGGAGAAACCCATGGCCCGAATAATGAAAAAAGTCCCAATTCTTTTTCCGATCATCTTGTTCGCCGCCCTTGTTTTCTGCGGCTGTGAAGGCAGCGAGCCCCGTGAAAAGGTGGATGACACCGTAAAAGAGCTCAGCGGACAGAAAAACGTCGAACGGATGAAGCAGATGAAAAAAGATATCAATGTGATCCAGGACCAGCAGGAAGACCGGCAAAAACAGCTCGAAGAGAGCGCAGACAAATAGACAGTTGGACGGGGGAGGGTATTCACAATTCAAGATGCGACATAAATCCCTTAAATCCCTTGGCATCAATCCCTATGGCCAAGGCCTACTGAGAAATTAAAATTGGACATAGACTATGATAATCGGTGGTGGAATTTTCTGATTTCAAGATTTTAATTTGGAAAGATTGAAATAAATGCTCTATCATTACAGTGGTACCAGCAAAAAAAGGGCAAGAGAAGACCCCATTTTTACCAATTTTCCAAACGAAGATTTGACCATCACACATTATAGACAAACAGAGTCTTATGAAATTATTGATTGATACAAATATAATTGTGCCATTAGAACCGGGGTTAACGACCGATTTTGAAATCAACACCGACCATGCATTAGAATTTCACAGATTAGCACAAAAGTCAGGAAATACTCTTCACATCCATCCTGCCATAGAGCATGATTTATTAAGAGACAAAATTACCGAAAGAGCTAATTTAAGACAAAAACTTATAAACAGATATGACAAGATATTATACCCGCCTTCTTTATCTCTCCTTGAAAAAACACAAGTTGGTGATCCTAAAAAAGGTAGTAACGATTATGTTGATAATTGTCTTTTAGCAGCAGTTAAAGGTGATGCGGTTGATTTTCTAATAACAGAAGACAAAGGGATTCATCGCAAGGCTCGCAGAATCGACCTTGATTCAAGGGTTTTTTTTCTGCAAGAAGCTATTGCTCTTTTATTGGATTTCTTTGATAAGTCGCCACCACCACCGCCATCTGTTAAAAAGGTATATGTCTATGAATTAAATGAAAGAGATACAATTTTTAATTCTTTACGCAGTGACTACCACCCCGGATTTGACGAATGGTTAAGATATTGTAAAAGAACCCACCGGGAAGCATATGTTATACCAAACGAGGAAACTACTTGTTTATCTGGAATTTGTATAATTAAAAGTGAAGAAATTTTGCCAACTGGAGATAGCGGGCGGACGTTAAAATTATGTACTTTTAAAGTGTCTGATTTCGAACACGGGAAACGGTTCGGTGAGCTATTATTAAAAGCTGTTTTCGATTACGCAGATGAGAACAATTACGACTTTATCTATTTCACTGCGTTTCCAAAGCAAGATGAGTTGATTGCATTTTCAGAATCATTTGGATTTCATGTTTATGAAGAACAAAATGATAGAGGGGAATATATAGTATATAAAAAACTTGTGTATCAGATGGAAGATATTGAAAACTTATCTCCATTAGAGTTTCATATTAATTATGGGCCAAGACGAGTTATATTCAATAATAACACAACATTTATAGTACCAATTAAACCGATCTATCATAAAGTTCTTTTTCCAGAGTTAGAGCCGCAAATCCCTATCTTTCATGAATCGCGCCCCTGTGGGAATAGCATTAAAAAGGCTTATCTTTGTCATTCCGCAATCGCGCAAATTAAGCCTGGTGATAATATTTTGATATACAGGTCTAAAGACACAAGCGGGATAACAGCCATAGGGGCTGTTGAAGACACACTAAGGTCTTCAAATCCAGATGAAATAGCCAGGCATGTTGGGTCTCGAACAGTATATAGTTTTGATAATATAGTCGATTTCTGCCATAAACCGACATTGGCTATTAGGTTCAGGTATGTTAAAGGGTTGAGTTTACCGATACGGTTAAATGAGCTTAAACGAAAAGGAGTTATTAGGGGTGCACCACAATCAATTACAAGGCTTAGGCCAGAGGGGGTTGAATGGATAAGAACAAAACTAAGCATGTAATTGTTTTATCAATAAATCCTGTCTATGCACATGCAATATTGTTGGGCCAAAAGACGGTTGAGTTTAGGCGAAATGGAGTTCCTTCTACCATAAAAAAGATAGTAATTTACTCAACAAAACCTGATCAAAAATTATTAGGGTATTGTGACGTTACAAATTGTATTATCGATACACCTGAAAAGTTGTGGCAAGATTATGGAAAATACGGGTATGTCAGTCATTATGACTTTTTACACTATTATAAAGGGTATAAAGTTGGGAAGTGCTATATACTCGAAAACCCTCGTTCTTTTAAACTGCCGGTGTCTTTAGAAAGATGCAAAACCTTTTCAACTGCGCCACAATCTTTCGCATATTTAGATAAGAGCGAGTGGCGGAACTTAAGAAGAAAAATAAGAAAAGAGGTCAAATTTACCTTGATCCTTGAAAAGTGAAACCTTCCTAAGGTACAGGCCTGGATACTATACTAAACATTCTAGCACCTTACTTAATATCAACATGTGAAGGGAAATTCCCTTTTCCCCATTGACTATACTTATCATGGATGCCCCAGCTCCCCTCATGACTGTAAAACCGCCCCTTTGATCTGCAAAAGACAACCCCTCCTACAAAGCTATGGAAAAATGTCTTTTCTTATGATAAGCATCGTAAAAAATTACCTGAATC
>JAAEKY010000652.1 GCA_024227235.1 Desulfobacteraceae bacterium
CTTCATTTATAAGATTCTGACGCATGAGAGCCCACTGAGCAGGGTCAACCACGCACTCAAAAACAGAATACTGTACTCGTTGCCCGTAATTTTTACACACTTTAGCAACACGTCTTAATCTTTTTTGACCATTTTTTTCTGTTGAAACATCATAACTCACAAGGACCAGCACAAAACCTCCTTTATTTTATTTCCATATAAACGGAGGGTACCCATCTATATCGCCTCGTATATACCTTGCCAACAAAAGAGCCTGAATAAAAAAAAGATTGCCGATTTCAACTTTCTCATCAATAAACGAATGGATCAGGCTTTCTTGTTTTCTTTTCTGATATGCTGTAAGAACAATTTTCCGAGTCTCATCATTCATATGAATGGCACCGGATTCTTTGGTTGTGAATCCTTGATGGCTAATCTGGCGCAAATTGATTAAAGACAGAGCAAGTCTATCCGTAAGAAAAGGGCGAAACTCTTCCATAATATCAAGGGCTAGCCCTGGTCTTCCCGGCCTATCACGATGTAAAAAACCTACAGCCGGATCAAGACCAACAGATTCAAGCGCTGACCGTACATCATGAGTTAGTAGTGTATATAAAAAAGAAAGAAGACAATTTATATTATCAAGTGGTGGTCGTCTGTTTCTTCCGGTAAAAGAAAACACCTCTTTTTGAGATAGTATCAACTCATCAAAAACACTGAAATATTGATGTGCCGCATCTCCTTCAATACCTCTCAGCCTGTTTAAATTTCCATATGGAAGTTCTTTTTTAATATATGAAGAAAGGCGATTAGATACTCTTTTTAACCTTAATTCATCGACCTTCCCCTGATGGTCACGGATTGCTCTCTCAAGAACGGTTCTACTATTCGCAAGCTTGCCGGTCAATACAGAACCTGCTATTGATGCGCAAGTTTCTTGATTGTCTGCCATTCTGAATTGTTCACGTCTTAGAAAAACATTGCCTGAAGTTGGTCCCTTTACCATTGCAAGGAATCTACCATAAATTGTCAAAAAACTGATGGACACATCATTCTCAGCACAAAAACCCATTAAATATGGGCTGCAACTCACTGCACCAAAACAGACTATCCCGGCAATTGTATGAATTGGAAGCCTCAGTGCTACTTTTTTTTCAATTTTCACCGTAACTGCCTCACCTTCCTTTGACAAATAGGCACCTTGGGTGGTTACAAAAAGTGTATTCAGATGTTTTTTCATTTTCTTAAATCTACCTTAATCTGTCATTTTTCTTATCCATGATAATACATTTCTTTTTTTACCAATTGTCTTGGGCAAACATAAATTAAGAAAAGAACAGGTATCACA
>JAAEKY010000653.1 GCA_024227235.1 Desulfobacteraceae bacterium
ACTTTCTCTGACTTCATAGATGGCAATGGCACTCTTGACATTATCTAAGAGCTTGCTCGATTTCAGTAAACCTTTTTCCAGAGCTTCATAGGAGGGTTTTATTGTCATGATATGATTTTCTCACTGATAAATTTGAGGGTCGTACTGTACCTATAAATAGTAAAAACTACACTTCAGTTTACGCCATGTACTCAAAAAGTCAATTGATGATCATCTAGGGTAATAACAGGAGAGAGGCACTCCCTTTTCAATTATAAAGCTACCGGGATCGTCTGATACCAATGGCTGGTCTAGATATAATTATCTCTGGCGCTTAAGGGGATTTTTAGATAAAGTCATGGGTGGTTATGGGCTGAACCGAGGTTGACGGTAAAACCATTTTCTTCGCGTTGAAGATGCTCTGAAATTTTTGAAAGTGGCAAATATTTACAAGGGCAAACGCCTGCTACTTTTTTCCCAGATGCAACTTCCTGGAAAGGCCTGGCTGGTACTATAGTCCGGAGTTCAAAGAAAGAACTACTAGGGAACAATAATGGATTATGAAAATTTTTATGAATCATTAAAGTATCATGTTGCCAAGAAGGGCCATGGTGGACAGGCACTTATTTGCAGACATACCGATATTCCAAAATCCTATCTCTCTAGGATAATGAATAAAAACAGAAAGGCTGGCATTAAAACCCAGAAAAAACTCGCGCGTTTTTTTGGGCTAGGCCGGGAGGAGTTTTTTGAAA
>JAAEKY010000654.1 GCA_024227235.1 Desulfobacteraceae bacterium
AATAAAATTGCGAGAAAAGCCCGTATTTTATTCTCATAAAGGCTTCTTGAAATAAAATTCTCAATTCATCATATGAAAATGGGTTTTGATATCGGAAAGATACCTCACGTTTGACAATCCGGGTGATATTGGTATGGTATCGCACGAATTGATCAGCCTGATCTTCGTTGGATACACTCATCCTATCACATGATATCGCAGGAGTCGGTTCCGCACCTCTACCCGAACGGGACCGTCCCGGTATCTGAAAGACCCGGGTATCTTCATGCCCGATTCGATGCATTTTCCGACGCTTGAAGACAGCTTGGGTGCCCGTCACTATTTTAGAAATCGCAGTGGCAAAAAATCCTTAGCGTTACTTTTCGTTCCTTTGATTGTCACTCACCGGATATAAATCGGGATATAATTTTTCTGCGCATTTCTGACAAATGCCGTGGCTGAATTCTGCTTCCGAGTGCTGCTGAATATAAGCCTCGATCTTGTTCCAATATCCTTTATCATCCCTTATACTTTTACAATTACAGCAAATAGGCAATATGCCTCTTAAGGTTTTTATTTCATCTAATGATTTCTGGAGTTTCAAATTGGCTTCTGCCAAATGAGTGGTTTGCTCACCGATGGTACTGACCATATCGTTCATATGATCAGCCAAAGCACCGAGTTCATCCGAAGATTCAACAGATACCCGTGATCCAAAATCTCTGCTCTCCTTTATGTCCAACACATAATGGGTAAGCAGATTTATTGGTTGTAGAACCGATTTGTGGAGATATAAGTGTAGCAATACTAAAACGATGAAAATGGTGATGATCATTGTTCCCAAACTCGAACGTAAAGCGCCAAATCCGCTTTCAGTAATTTCTCGATGTAATTGTGTTTTGATTATAAAAGCCGGTTTTAATGTTAAATCTAAATAATAAGCATACAGGTCCAGATGGTGTTCTAGTGTTTCAATATATGTTCCGTCATTTCTATCGATGTTTTCTTTTATTGAAAGAAATTTGTCGGCGAAATCGGCATCCCCAGGTAAAATGATTTTAAACGGCACTTGCGTCTGTGATATAATCTTTTCTAAAACGGTCTCTGAAAGCAACTTACCCATTATATAGGTCCCTCTGGACGGGCCTTTATGATTGCTTGTTAATATTGGATTTGATGCGATGAGCATTGGACCATATTCAGTAAGAAGAATCCCTGTTAGCCCCATTTCTGAAGGCTTGTCCATTGGATCAAACTGTAGCGCCGGATGATTTTGAGTAAATTTTTCCTTATTAAACCCCTTTAGGTCAATCTCTTTTTCAAAGCTGGGATCAACAATTTTACCCCAGACAACTTCATTATTATTATTAAGTATCATGTGTAAATTAATCTGCAAAAATTCAAACCATTCGACAGATAGGTTGCTCTCTTCATAATCCTGGTTTCGATCCTGGACATACGTATAAGTATCTGTCCAAGAGGAACTGTCCTTACATTTTGCGTTAAGGTCACTGATCTCTTTATCTATGGTCGCTTTTAATCTTAACAGATTTGTATTGGCTTCCTTTTTTTCTAACCTAATATAATTCGGGTATATGGTGTACATTTGAATAATATAATCAATTGTACCGATGGTAATGAATATCCCAAAAATGACTAAAATAACTTTGATTTGCAATGATGATTTAACTTTTTTCATGAAGGCCCTTTTTTGATTCAATCTGTCTATAAAAGATTTAGGAGAAGATGATTTTCATAATCCATTGTCCGACAACCTTTTAGTCCAAGTCGAATTATTTAAATGCACAATACGAAACATAATATGGCAAAGAAGAGCATAAAAAGTGCCAGGAACGTAATATTATAAATTAACATAAAAATAACGGCGAGATAGACAATACTGTGTCTTGAGAAGGGGCAATCATATTAAGTGATTGGGGGCATATAACCCAAATTTCACTAAGTGATTGGGGCATATAACCCAAAACTAAAATTGAAATGAGAGTGAAAAAAACCGGAGGAGATTGGAGAGCAAGATTGCCTCGTTGGCAGAGTTGGTTCAGGCTTTGATATAGGAAAGATACCTCACGTTTGACAATCCGTGTGTCAGTGGTATGGTATCTGTCGAAATCGATCAGCCTAAATTTCTTGGGGTATTCTCAAGCTATCACAGCACGACATTAACCTTCGATTATGGCAAGTACCCGCACGTTTTTTAGAGTGCGGATTTCTTTGTGATAGACACTGAAAACCTGTCATTTGTTAATTTTTTCTGAAATTTAATGGTTTTTGTATAGAAGCGTATGAATTGGAACAAAATATGACCCATTTTCCTAATAATAAAATAACATGTTAAATTGGCACAATCTATAATCTCCTGAAAATACATATAATTTAATTTTTATTGAAAAATCGTCCATTTGGGATAAAATGGCCGAAAGCCAAAATTTGGACAAAAAGAAGTCGGCTGTTCAATAACTATGTTAGCCATCACGATGATATCATGAAGATAAAACTACTAAGATTAATCTGTTTTATAATAATTTTACCTTGGATTTTCGGATTTGGAGAGGCGAATCACGATGCAATTAGTGTCTCTTTAATTAACCTAATTGCAACTCCTGAGAAATATCATGATAAAACTATTCGCGTCATTGGAGTCTCAAACATTGCATTCGAAGGAAACTCAATCTATTTAAGCAAAGAGCATTGGGCGAATTTTGTGATGAAAAATGCCATCTGGATAACTCCAAATTATAAAGCCATTGGAAAAACTGAAAAAGAATTGTCAGAATTCAATGGGCGATATGTTTTGATAGAAGGCGTATTTAATAAGAACGATAACGGCCATATGGGTTTATTTTCTGGATCTATTGATAACGTCACAAGATTTCAACCAGTACCGCCGGATATTCTCAAGAATAAACGCAAAACCGGCTAACCTTTTGCTTCTCTCCGACGCGGCTTTGCCGCACCGAGAGCATGACGTTATTATAATCTATGAGAGTTTTCGTACCTTTGTTGGAATAAGGCCTATAAGCGTGTTAATTGGAACAAAATATGACCCATTTCCATAATCATAGAATAACATGTTAAATTGGAGCAATCTATATAGCCAAAATTTGGATAAAAAGAAGTCGGCTGTTCAATAACTATGTTCAAACGTTAGATCGAGGGAAACAATCATGCCGATTACCTATTCTCTTGACACAGAACAAGGTCTGATCCTCGCCAAGGTTACCGGCGAGCTCAGCGTTGCCCTCACCGAGGATTATTTTGCACGTCTACAGCAAGACAAAGATTGTCCTGAAGAGGCAATTGAGATTGTAGATTTCTCTGGTGTCACTGATTTCGCAATTCATTTCGGCGATATGAGCAAGATCACAAAAAGATACCAATGCACAAAGTCAACAAGAGATATCCAGGTGACGATCTTCAATTGCTCGTCGGATTTGTCGTTTGGAATTGCTCGAATGCTGAAAACTGTTCACGAGATCACAAATGAGAAGCATATTGTCATCATTACGAGATCCCAGGAAGAACTGGCTAAGTGTATTGAGAAGTTGCGATCTGATCAGGCGGATGCAGGCGACGCGCAATAGCTCGCGTCTGATCCGCAACGATAGCCATCACAAACCACACAAATTCGTGGACCTGTGGTATCTGCTATGTCCCGGCAATTAAAGAAGGCCGTCAAAATTGCAGATATCCCCAACTATTCGCAGGTTAAGCGACGCTACAGATACGGTTCGATGTATCTGCTATCAATTGAGCCCGTCTGAACGTGTGATTACAATACCTTATCTCAACTTTGGTTTGATTACAGATATGTTATGAGTATCCCAAAAAAATCTGTTTGGTCAAAACTTGTACTTTCATACCAGTACCGGTGGTTTGGCACAAGTTGACATTATAAACGAAAGCGCATTGAATCCGAGCCCGCCAAATCTCTGGCCTAATGGCACCTTGAATTAAAACAGCCTCATGAATATATTATAAAGTAATCCCTTTGCGGTCAGATGGCCCTAAAAACCCTGTGGAGCCGCTAAGATGGAGGATTGTACCCACAAAATAACCGGGAAAACCTTTATTTTCCTGCAAGAGGCCGGCATAGACAAGGCCGTGTTCGTCACGCCCCAATGCAAGATCAAAACCTTAAATATCGATCAATTCAATGAGATAGAAGACGAAAATAAAGAACATCTATTGTCCCAGGGCCTCATTACGGATTTACAGATAAAACGGTGGGAGCAATATAAAAAGGACCGGTCTGACAATGAAACAGAAAATTTCCGCCGGGTATTCGATCAGTTATCACA
>JAAEKY010000655.1 GCA_024227235.1 Desulfobacteraceae bacterium
CATGCCGGTATTGTGGCAGGCATCGATAACACCCCTGACACGCGCAAAGGGAATATGGGCGTTGTGAAAAGGGCTGATGGAAACCAACAGTGTCTCGACACCGACTGCGCGCAGTTGATTCAGCACGCCCATGGCCTGCTCAGGATCAACGAACCAGGCTGAATTGGTTTCGACATAGTCGATGGCCACATTGGTTTCCCGGGCTGCGGTCAGAACGACGGTCAGTTTTTGCAGGTCCAGCAGCGGCTCGCCCCCGCCGATGTGAACCGACCGGCATCCTAATTCGGCAATGCGCCTGTAAATGTTTTCGGCCAGGGCCCCGTCAAGATAGTCTTTTGATCGATGCGGGCCGCAGTTGTATAGGCAGTGGCCGCAACGCGACACACAGTGATAGTTCGTAATCACCCCGCCTGAGGCCAGGTGTTTGATGGACAGCTCAGTCATGCCATGGCACCGGTTATTTTGTTAACATTGCCGTAAGGATCATGAAGAATATGAAAAGTAAAAGCAAGTGAGAAAAGCGGATACGGAGAGCACTGCACTCTTTTACAATGCGGTCGGCACATGAATTCATAGAATATTTTATCGTGTTTCTTAACAACCTCTATGATAAATAAGAAGCGGCCTACTGCACTATTCATCAAAATATAGAAATTCGATCCATTACGTATCGTGGCGAGATGACACAGGTTTTGACAATCTCGATTTTAATGCGATACTCCTAAAGGCCTTCATGGTGAATATATGTTCTTATCAAAATCGTGCATGCACGATAATGTTTAAATATGAACATTTATTGAACATAAACTGGCTGCCGTAGGCGGGGCAGTTAATCAAGAAAAAAGGTGGGGCTTAGATTTTTAGTTGGTATAATAGATTCTTATGGGATATTGCATCAATAAATTGTGATTTGTTTAGTTTTGACGTTTTTGTAATAAATAAGTAGATTCTATGAAAATTGTGCATGCACACTAATATTATGTTAAGTTTCAGGGAATTCTCCATGAATGAAAGGTTTTCAAAATACATATCTGCTGCCTTCATAATTTTTATATGTGCAATTCAATCATATGCCGGTGGCTTGTATAAAAATTCTGTGAATAAAGAAAATGTATGCGGAAAGCCGTTGATTATGGAGTTTGAAGAAATTGAACGGAACGAAAACTATTCTGTGTGTAGGATTAAGCATGTTGAAGGTGCAGCCTTTGCCTCTATATCCTTCGAAGTGCATTGTTATTGCGAAATAGCCAAAATAAGGAATTCCAAGTATTTTGCGCCTTTAGAAAATTCAGATAATAAAAACGGTACTTGGACTACAAAAATCGCTTTTATGGATTCCAAGGATATCGATTTTAATAAATTGTATGGGAAAGATATAGAGGATGAAAGAATAACATCTATTGATGAATGTAAATACTACTAAGGGGGAAACTTAACCTCTTGCTGCTCCCGACGCGGCTTCGCCGCGCCGGAGAGCATGACGGAGAAAATACATGAGTTTTGATTTCAATAAATTTCATAGTGTTCTTTTTAATGAATGTAAAAGAATATTTTTTATAATTCTTGAAGAGCTATCTCATGAAAATATCTATTCACTTGCATTATATAATAGTGGAGATAATTGGGGATATCTGTTTCCAACTGTCGCAACAAAAAAGGGACTTAGCGAAGTTGCAGCTGAATATCAAAAAGACGAATACTATCAAAATCAATCAATGGATGAGTTGGAAGCCGATCTTAAGTGGAGCCCATGTGACTCACCTCGACACGTGAACTATGAATCTACTCTTAAAGAATCTGAAAAATTGCTGCAACAGGCAGAAGACATGATGGAAGAATATTGGGATAATCATCAGGAGGATAAATGTGATGAACTCCATCAGCAACTTGTTCAAACCTGTTTGGATGTTTTGAAACGATTAGATTCGGAAGGAATCTTCCAGGCCATCGATCGCACTTCATTTGTATTAAATGTACTAAATGGAGATCAAAGCGATGAGGAAAGATTGGAACGTGCAAAACTTTTAAATCCGGAACAAGTTTTTAAACAATATGAGCTTGAAATATAACAAAAAAATTGAGCAGATGCCTAATAGCGTGGCGTTTGAAAAGGATTTGGTTTTTACAAAGTTTTGAGGTTAACAGAGGCCGTGCCTTTAAGAGGCACTGCTCATTATTGGCGTTATACAATAATAATTGATAACATCACGCTGCTTGACAAATAATTATCATATAATTATAAATTAATTATGGAAAAATTGATTTTCGAGTGGGACGACCATAAAAATGCGCTAAATAAACGCAAGCATAGTGTTTCCTTCGAAGATGCGCAGACTGTGTTTTTTGATGAGAAGGCCATTGAATTTGATGATCCCGATCACTCAATTCAAGAGGAAAGATTCATCCTCGTGGGCCTTAGCCAAAGCCTTAAGATTTTAGTTGTTTGTCATTGCTATCGAAGCGACGAATCTTAAATTCGAATTATTTCAGCGAGAAAAGCAACTAAGAAAGAGCAAGGTGTTTATTTTAGGAGGTCATGATGAGAAAAGAATATGATTTTGACAAAATGAAAGGACGCCGAAATCCTTATGCTAAACATTTAAAAAAACAGGTAACTATCCGAATTGGTGTCGATGTTATTGATTATTTTAAAAATTTAGCAGAAGAAACCGGAGTTCCATATCAAAATTTAATCAATCTGTATTTGCGTGATTGCGTTCAATCCAACCGTAAGCCCACCTTAACCTGGACGCAATAAGGTGCAATCTCTTTCAGCGGAGCGCAAAAAACTACGCCCGCTGAAGAGCACGTTTGATGGACCGTTCGGGCAGATATAAGGAAAACATATCGAAGCACTTTTAATTATTGATATGCAAATTGGTTCATTCAGGTTAGCCAAAAGGTATGATGAAAACGGAATAGTACAAAGAATTAATAAAATCTCCGACTATTTTAGGAAAAGCAAAAAGCCGGTAATTTTTGTTCAACATGATGGCACAAAGGAAAATTACTTATATACTGGAACTGAAGACTGGAAAATTCTACCTGAATTGAACCAAAAAGAATTTGATTTATATATAGAAAAG
>JAAEKY010000656.1 GCA_024227235.1 Desulfobacteraceae bacterium
CTTTTCTATATATAAATCAAATTCTTTTTGGTTCAATTCAGGTAGAATTTTCCAGTCTTCAGTTCCAGTATATAAGTAATTTTCCTTTGTGCCATCATGTTGAACAAAAATTACCGGCTTTTTGCTTTTCCTAAAATAGTCAGAAGTTTTATTAATTCTTTGTACTATTCCGTTTTCATCATACCTTTTGGCTGACCTGAATGAACCAATTTGCATATCGATAATTAAAAGTGCTTCCATTTATTTTCCTTATACCTGCCCGAACAGTCCATCGAACGCTTCGCGACTGCGGCGAGTGAAGCGAGTCCGACAGAACGCGGTTGTTGGGGCAACCCCTTTGATTAATAATGCTTGACAACTGTCACGTGACAGTTTACTGTATATCCATGATAAAAACATTTGCCAATAAGGAAACCCAAAAATTATTCGTTACTGGCAAATCAAAACGCATACCTTCTGATTTATTAAGAAGGGCAATAAGGCGTTTAGAATTTATCCATTTTGCAAATGACATTAATGACCTTTTGGTGCCCCCCAGCAATAGACTCCATGCTCTTAAAGGCGATAGGAAGGGGCAATACTCAATATCGATAAATGACCAGTGGCGCGTTTGTTTCCGTTTCATCGAAGGCGATGCCTACGATGTTGAGATTACCGATTATCATTAAGGATTAATACAATGGCTATCCCTAATACATCAAAGAGAGAAATCAAGCCAACTCACCCCGGCGAAATGCTTAGAGAAGATTTTATGCCGGACTATCATCTCAATACGACTTCCATGGCAAAGGCCTTAGGTGTATCACGCCAAACGATAAATGAAATTTTAAGAGAACGACGTGCTATAAGCCCTGCTATGGCTTTAAGATTGTCTCGTCTTTTCGGCAATTCGCCCGAATTCTGGTTAAATGTGCAGCATTCATGGGACCTGTGGGATTCAGCACAGCGTTACAGTAAAGAACTATCTCAAATCCAACCTTTGAATGCTGCTTGATGCAATAGTTGAGTGTGAAACTCTAAATCAATGACCCCCAACGC
>JAAEKY010000657.1 GCA_024227235.1 Desulfobacteraceae bacterium
CTTGGACCATTACGCCCTTTTCAAAGATCTCGAAAGCCGTCTCAAGGGTCGACCTTAAGAAATTTTTATTTTCATCTATACTATTTTTACTGCTCTCCCAGAGCACCACACCTGAAAACAGCGACCACACAATATCCGCAATGGCCGATGGATGGTGGTCGATGCAAATTCCATTCTGGATGCCCTGTTGATAGATAGATGCAATTCTATCCAGCGCTTTTCGTGCCAGTTCTTTTATTTCGTTGACAAGCTCAGGACTCAATGCTTTCAAGACATCACTCGATTGCAAATGAAAAAGATTTTTTAAAATCGACGGATCGAATTCATACACATCCATAAATGCTGTCTTTATATTCTCGATCTTTTCCTTGAGATTGTATTCTTTGTCGTTATGCAGAATCTCCAACCGCATGTGCAAATATTGCAACACCCGCAAACATAAGGAGGCATAAAGTTCATTCTTATTTTTAAAATATAGATAAATTGTGCCGGCACTGAGTTCTGCCTCTTTGGCGATGTCTTCCATGGTGGCAAGCCCAAACCCTTTGCCCACAAAG
>JAAEKY010000658.1 GCA_024227235.1 Desulfobacteraceae bacterium
TAACCCCAGGTAGTATACAAAGAAATATGTCGGCTTTTGTATCGATATTACAGATACTGAAGCCGGAGAATCGGCAATGCCGTCCAGAAGGAATGTGGATTTACAAAATATAGAGATGATGTATCAGGAGAATTATACGACAGATGAATTATCTTTATCTAAAAATTAGAAAGTAGGCAAGCCTAATCGGGGCAGTAGATTATTTTTTGTTTGATTGCAGCAAGTTGTCCATACCTGCAAAAGTGGCCAAGGCAGGTATTGATCCATGAATGTAATGCCGATCATGCTTTTAGCGGGATTTTGTGGATGCTAAAACAGCATTGACCCGGTTCATCTCCTCTATGGTTAAAGCTGTAATTGGAATGGGCGGGGATAAAAATGAGGGCGGGGAAACAAACTTTTGCATCATGTTTATAAAATGTTGCAGATCGGTAAAATCCTGCTTGGGATAGCTTTTCAACTTTCTCATCCGGCCATTGCGGCTGATCTGGAAAAAAAGATA
>JAAEKY010000659.1 GCA_024227235.1 Desulfobacteraceae bacterium
AACCTGATGGATTTGAACTGGGTCGGCGAGGATATATCCACATTTATTTTCAATTTTAATATTTATTTTTATCGTGGCCGACAAGAATGATCGAAGAAGTGACATGGATTCCTTGATGACTTCTTCCGCACTTATAATTTTATACTCGTACTCTTTTTGCTTGCTGAAGGTAAGAATTTGACTCACCAGCTCTTTGGCATGTTTCGCGCAATCTAAAATAACCTCCAATTGTTTTTTTTCAGGGTCATCTTTCTTCACATCCATCAATAGCATTTCTGTATAACCGGATATGGGTGAAAGAATATTGTTAAAATCATGTGCAATGCCACCTGCAAGTGTTCCTATTGCTTCCATCTTTTGTGCCTGGAACAATTGCTTTTCAAGTCCTTTTCGCTGGGAAATATCAACTGCCATTGCACGAAGCTCTATAATTTTACCCAACTTATCTTTAACACCCTCTATGGAAAGACTGACCCATATAGATTTGCCTTTCTTTGGTTTTATCTGCAATTCATGATCTTTTATGGCCTCCCCCCCAGCCAATGTTCCCCACATATCCATAGCGCCCCGGGCCGTCTTTTTTTGTTCAACAAAAAAATCGTTAGCGTTCTGGCCGATCAAATCATTTTCCTCATACCCGGAAAGGACCTCAGCTTTTTTATTACATTTTAAAATCTCGCCTTTTGGGTTCATTGAAATATATGCGATAGGCGCATTTTCATAAAGATCACGATATTTCATTTCATTTTCTATTAATTCATGTGAAGTTTTACGAAGATGCCTTTCTTTTCGCCATAAAAGCCGAGAGCCTTTCTTTCCTGTGAGTTGACCAAGCGATACTAAGGAAGACGTCTCTACCAATTTGATTAATACGTCTAAACGCTGCGTTAATTCTTCTTGTCTTACGAATTTTGATCCTTTTGTCTCAAGCAGATCCACATTCGCTGTATTAATCACCAGAATACCGTAGTCAGGCAGGTAGATGTAGATTGAATTTCTTGAATTAAAATGTTTGACGATTTCATAGTCAACCTTGATGGCATCTTTGGGCTTTTCTATACTGTTCCCATCGTAACTAAAAAAAGGAATTCGTAGATATTTTTCATCGGTTTTTTGGATATACTTATCTGTATCAGGACATATGATAACGCTGATACCTTTTTTATAGTAATTTGCACAGTTTCTAAGCACATATGAGATAATACCGTCATTATCTTGAACTTTGCCATTTCCACAGGGCTTATAAAAAAATACCGGACTTAGTTTTCTAGCGGTGACGATTTGAGTTCCAAATAATTTTAAAATCAAGCCTTTAAGTCCCCTGCCATCGAATTTATCCATTATTCCACGGTCCCACATACTGGTAGGTAAAAATTTATTCTTTGAGTGATTTGTACCGTATAATATACCTGTCTGCCTGGCTTCAAAAAGGTCGAGGGAAATTTTTAAAAGTCTTTTGGTGGGATCTCCGCCTTTAAAAAAACTCCGTTCGATGGTGCCAAAATCAAATTGTTTCATAAGCTGCCTTTTTTTAAACAATAATAAATTAGGAAATTAGTCAGCTGTATAAAAACATAAACCTGTCAATTGGGTCAAGAGCAAAAATTGCCCTGGTAAAACGCTGAAAGAGTGGAATAAATCGAAGTCTTGTGAAAATATATAAATTGTTTAGATAGCGTCTGACCGAAAATCCGTGTTTGGATGGCTCGTAGAGGAGCAAAGCTCACAAAGTTGCCCATATGTAAGGCACAAGGGCTCGTAGAGATGCGCATGCATACATCTTGAAACCGGAGTGTACTACTGTACATGAAGATTTTAAGATTTTGAAGCAACGCAGCAGATGGGTGAGTTTTAGTTCAAACATTAGCTATCTAAAATGTCCCTGATTAAATGAGATACTCCTTTTACTGAGACAGGTTTGTTTAAAAAACCTTTGATTCCTTGCAGATTGAATTTCTTTTTATTGATATGCTCCCCATAGCCTGTACAAAGAATGATGGGGATGTCCGGTCGGATTTCAGATATTTTTTCAGAAAGCTGGTAACCGGTTAACTCTGGCATGGTCAGGTCTGTGATGACAAGATCAAATTCATCAGGTGTTTTTAAAAATGCTTCCAGTGCTGCAGGGCTTTGAAAATGACAGGTCACTTGGTACCCTAATGTCTCAAGCATGTGCTGCTCCATAAATGCCACTTTTTTATCATCGTCCACCAGGAGAACATTTTCATTTCCCTTTTGAATGGGTCTATCTTCTTTTACTTTTTCTTCTAATTGAATATCTCCCATATAAACGGGAAGGTAAACTTCAACACAGGTGCCTTCTCCCTCTTTTGATTTAATATTAATGTTACCGTTATGGGATTGAATAATCCCATGGACAACTGAAAGACCAATGCCAGATCCTTTACCTTCTTTTTTCGTAGTAAAAAACGGATCAAAAATTCTTTCCAGCACTTCAGAGGGGATGCCAGGGCCTGTATCTGCAATTTTTAGATATATATACGATCCAGGGGTTAGAGGGAAAATCATATTATCTTCTTTTATGACAACTTCATCCAGTAGAACTTCAAGGGTTCCTCCTTTTTCTTCCATGGCATGATAGGCATTGGAAATTAAATTCATGACCACCTGGTGTGCCTGAATAGGATCAACCATCAAAAGGCTACATTCCTTATTAATTTGTTCCCTGATCTTTATGGTTGCAGGCAAAAAAGATCTTGTAAGGATCAGTGCATCCCCAACAAACACGTGAGGTTGTAATAATTTAAATTCATTATCTTTTTGTTTTGAAAATGTAAGCATTTGATTAACCAGGCCTTTGGCATAGGAGGCGCAATCGTAAATAATTTGAAGATGTTCTTTTCTTTTAACATCTTTTTCATCTACCTCCATCAAAAGCATCTCAGCGTAACCCGAAATTGGTGTGAGGATATTATTAAAATCGTGGGCAATTCCTCCTGCAAGGGTTCCAATCGCTTCCATTTTCTGAGCCTGCAGCAATTGTTTCTCTAAGATTTTACGCTGCGATATATCCAGGGCCATTGCGCGAATTTCAACAATTTTGCCTTCATTATTTCTCATCGCATCCAAAGAAAGGCTGGCCCAGATATCCTTTTTATCTTTGTGTCTGAACACCATTTCAACATCTCGCAGAGACTTACCTTCTATTAAGGCGGATTGCACCTGATCCGGGGTAGTGGTTTTCTCTCCTTCCTTCACATAGAGTTCCAGGATGTTCATACCAATGAGTTCTTGTTCCCTATAACCTGAAATCTTTGACGAATTATGATTGCATTTATTAATTATGCCCTTGTTATCCATGGAAAAATACGCAATAGGTGCATTTTCATAAAGATCGCGATATTTTTTTTCATTTTCAACGAGTTTCTGAGACGTCTGCCTTAACAATTGTTCTTTTTTCCATAATAAATGGGCGCCTCTTTTCCCTTTAAGCTGCCCTAATGCTGCAAGAGATACTATTTCAACCATCCGAATCAGGTTATCAAATTTTTCTTTAAGCTCCTTTTCCCTGACAAATCTGGATTCAACCCTATCCATGAGATTGGGTTCTACAGTATTGACCACTAAAATACCGTAATCCGGAATGTAAATAGACACATAATTCTTGGCTTTAAAATGTTTAATAATATTCAAATCTACTTTTACCTGGATATCCGGTTCACTGAAAATTATTCCATTATAGCTGTAAAAAGGAATCAGCGCATATTGATCACTTACTTTATAAATATTGGTTGTGATATCCGGACTGAAAAGAATACTGATACCTTTTTTATAGTAGCTGGCGCAGGTTCGAAGCATATAAGAGATGACCCCATCCTGGTCTTCCATTTGACCTGCTTTGTTCTCTTTGTAAAAGAAAACCGGGCTTAAATTTTTTAGTGTGACTATCTTTGTGCCAAAATATTTTAGTATTTTACCCCTGAGACCTTGGCCATCAAACATGTCCATAATGCCTCGATCCCATTCACTTGTGGGAAGAAATTTTGTTTTAGATGCATTTGTACCATACAGCACACCCACCTGTTCAGCCTCTAAAAGCTCCAGCGTAATCCTCAAAAGCTTTTTTAATGGATTCCCTCTGTCAAAAAAAATCTTTTCGATCTGATCAATGTCTATTTTTGTCACAATCTCAATCTCTTAGAAAAAAAGGATGGAAATTAAATAGTCATAAAACCATATAAAGCCCTTTGGGGTCAAGCTAAAATGCCCTAAATTATTGTATTTAGTTAAAAAACAAGGAAGCGGCACATCCTTGTTAATAAAAATCATTCTTGAAAAGTCCATTGTTTTGCATTATCAATACACAGTAGAGAATCAATGGTAGAAATAGTTTACATTTATTATATTTGACCCAAAAAGAGAGGCCTTAAAGCGAATCTATGAGAATAGTTACCCGACCCGATTTTGATGGAATTGTATGTGCTGTACTGCTTTATCAGGCTGAAAATATTGATTCAGATATTTATTGGGTTGAACCCAATGAGATCCAATCTGGAAAAGCAACTATCTTAAAAGGGGATATCCTTGCAAATCTTCCGTATTCACCCGATTGTACTTTATGGTTTGACCACCATATTTCCAATTCACCTGTAAAGGATCTTAAAGGGGCCTTTGAAATAGCGCCGTCTGCGGCCGGTGTTATTTACAAATATTATCAGGCCAAAGGAAAGCTGGATAATAATTATGATAGCCTGATTAACAATACAGATATCATTGACTCCGCTGATTTAAATCAGGATCAGGTAAAGCATCCTGAAAACTATCCATATATTATTTTATCCATGACCATCAAAAATCAGGAGTATGCAGATATCCCTTATTGGAACAGACTCGTTGACCTTTTAATGACAAAAAATATTGACCAGGTTCTTGAAGACCCGGAAGTAAAAAATCGTTGTAAAAAAGTTATTGAAGAAAATACCGCCTTTGAAAATCATTTAACTGCCCATACAAAAATCGTTAACAATATATCGATTACTGATTTCAGATCTCTTGATATCGTGCCCAGTGGTAATCGCTTTTTAACTTACTCTCTTTTCCCTCAAAGTATAGCAAGCGTAAAAATAAGATTTGATAATCCAGAACATCAACATGTCCTTTTAAGTGCTGCCCACAGCATTTTTAACGATAAGTGTCATGTTAATATCGGAAATTTACTGGCCCAATTCGGAGGGGGTGGACATGCCGGTGCCGGGGGATGTACGTTGAAGGCAGACATTGCTGAAGATGTCATTGAAAAGATTCTTAATACCCTGTATCAAAATTAACCCCAATGCTGCATAAAGATCAGGACAGTGATCTATAAAAATAGTATTTACAAAGCAAACGCTACGTTGAATTTAAAACCCCACTGATGTTTGCAATATTGGGGTTAGAGTTTTTGTTTAACACTTTCGAGCTTGTCTGCCATGGTTTGTTCCCTATCTACCCTTGTGCCGGCCTTTATTGTGGTCGTTATTCTTGGGGCACCCATATCGTGAATTTTTTCATGACATTTTTTTACCACTTCAAACACCTTATCCCACTCCCCTTCTATATTCGTCCCATATGCATGAAGTTCGGATTTTAATCCAGCTTCATTAATGATTTCATGACAAGCTGCCACATATTTTGAAACGGAAAGCCCCACCCCAATGGGGATGACACAAAGGTCGATGATGACATGCATTATACATACTCCTTTTTAAGCGTTTAGGAACAAGAATTAAATAAGTTGTACAAAATTAGCAGATATTTTTGTCGTATTCAAGCCACGAAAATCTACCGCACATGGCAATTGAATTTCTATGAGCATTATTGGTATTGGAAACTTAGGAACGTCCATTAAATAAGTTCATTGCCATTATTTTTTTAAGTTTCCGGGTGATCACTTTTTATGATATTTTTCATCGAAAACCGAAAAAGTCCTTGATCGAGGACTTTTTAGACGAGTTCAAAAAGAATACTAACCTGTAATATTACCGGAAGCTTAAAAATGGAGACCGGTGGTTTAGGGAACGGAGAGGCTTTTATAATGGCTTCCACTGCAGCCTTGTCCAGGTTACGGGAATGAGAGCTATTAAGCACTTTCAGATCTGCCAGGGAGCCATCTTTTAGTAACTTAAACTGGATCATAACTTTACCTTCTATATTTCTATATTTCTCAGCATCCGGATATTTCTTAAATCTGTGGATCCGCAAATTGACCATTTCAAAATAATCTTTGGCACTCATAAATTCAATCTGCTCTTTAAAGCCATCGACATTTGCTACCGGACTTGGAGAACTTGGAGAACTTGGGGGGGTGAGTCTGGGTATGTTAAACGCGGCGACATTCATATTATCCGCTTGTTCTGGAAGGCTTATCCGTTCGTAGGACGGTTGAATTTTATGAATATTTCTTGAATCAGGATCCATCCTGGGAATATGGAACTTTTTGACATTTATGTTCTTGGTTTCAGAAACCTGATGTGCTTTTTTAACTATCCTCGGCGTGGGGATCACTCGGGTATTGGGGTTGGATATCTGGTGCATGGACAATTCAATATAAGAAATGGCTTTATTTTCATAGATACCTGCCATATGAAGGTAAACAATGGCATGAAGGCCTAAAGAAACCACTACAAACCCAATAAGCAGCCAATTGGGTCTTTTTTCTTTTCCTGTCATGGCAGGGGCTAAAGCCCTTTCTCCGTTGCCAGGCAAAGCCTTGAGGCCCCAGCAGCCTTGGCTATATCCATGACCTTCACAGCTTTATTCAATACAAGGGTTTTATCCGCCCTGATAATAACCAGCCGGTCCATGTCAGTACCGATCATCTCCTTGATACGGGTGTAAAGACGATCAAAAGGAACTTTTGCGTCTGAGATATACGCAAGTCCTTGTTTATCAACAATGATGGTGATTTCCTGATTTATTTGAGGGGCAGATGCTTTTGCATTGGGAAGTTTGATTTTAATTCCTTCTTCGACAATAAAATTGGTGGTTAAAAGAAAATAAATCAATAACAAAAAAACAATATCGACCAGGGATGTAAGGGGAATCTGAATCTGGTACGAAGAGGTTTTTGATTTAAATTTGAGCATATCAGGCCACCTTTTTTGCAATCGCCTTTAAAAAAAGGACCGATCCATTCTGTAACCTTGCCTCGTATTTATCAACCTTGGCAACAAGATAACTATGTGCAATAATGGTTGGCAGGGCCACGGCAAGGCCAAGAGCTGTTGTGAGCATGGCTTCCCATATACCACCTGCCAGTACGGCCGCATTCACTTTGCCTCCCATTTGCTGAATCACCATAAAGGCCTTGATCATGCCAATAATCGTCCCTAACAGGCCCAAAAGCGGTGTAATGTTTCCTATGGTTGCAAGGGCTTGAAGATAGGAGGATAAATTTCTAACTTCTGTTTCCGTTGCATTCACAATCACAGACTCAAGTACTTCTTTTTCTAAATCTTTTGCATGAATCGCATTTTCAAGAACCCTTCCCATCGGAGAATTGCTCTGTTGAGACGCCAAAAGCGCATCATTTGTCTTTTTGTCGCGGATAAGCCCTACCACCTTATCTTCAATATTTTTTCCCCGGCTCCGGCTTATGGCATAACGGATGATCCGCTCACAAAAAATCGCAAGCGCTAAAATCGAACAAAATATAATCGGAACAGCCACAATACCACCTTTTGACAACAATTCAAGCATAACTCTTCTCCTTTTATTCAGATACCGGCTTGGGTCTTTTCATTGATATCTGTAAAATCCGGATCCCCATCAAAATCAAGGTCTTTTTCCCTTTTAACGATGGTTTGGGTCTCATCATATTCTTCCCATAGATCCGGTTTCCCATCCATATTGGTATCTTCCTGTACCTTTTTTAAAATTCCTTTTTCATAATGGTACCAGATCTCCGAATCTCCATCTCCATCATTATCCTCTTCTCCACGGAGAAGGGTCTCTTTATTACCATAAAACCAGGTGATCATTTTGTTGTTCGCTCTTTTTTCCACAATTTTTTCTATGGCCCCTGATTTATTAAAATACTCAATGCAGTCCAGAACGCCATCAAAATTTTCATCCAGTTCCTTTTTTATCAATGTTTCATCTTGATAATAAGATATTATGTCCATCTTCCGGTCCGCATTGGCATCCCTTGATACGATCATTGACCAGTTCGGATCATTATAGGTTTGAACACGCTCAAAATAGCCGTCAAAATTCTCATCCTTTGATAATGATATCTTTAGACCTTTTTGGTACACTATTTTTAAATCAACTTTAGTATCTTGATTTTTATCTATTAAATTTTGAATAATTCTTCCGTTTTTCAATAAAGAAACAGATTCAAAAAATCCATTTAAATCATTGTCAATCTCTATTTTTAGGGGTTCTCCGTCCTCATAATATACGATTCGATCAATTTTACCGGAACCCTTTGTATCTTCCCGGGTTTTTAATAAAGTTCCCTCATCATTGTAAAATGCAGTATAATCTTTTTTTCCATCAAAATTTCGGTCTTTTTCTTGAACGATTGGAGAACCATTCTTAAAAATAGTTTTCATATCAAAATGACCATCAAAGTTGCTGTCTTTTTGCTGTTCAATGGGTAGCAGATTTTTGAATATTGTGATAACATCGGGAATCTGGTTTTCATTCTTGTCCTGGGTTTGTTTTCTGATGTCACCCTTTTCAAAAAATGCGGTGATTCTAAATTTTCCCTTGGCATACGGGTCTTTTTTCAATTTTTCAAGGTGTCCATCTAAATCAAAAAAAAGAACCGTATCCATGATCCCATCTTCATCTTTATCTTCTTTTTGGTCTACGGGTAACTGGTTTTTAAAGGTTGTCCAGATATTTACCCGTCCATTGCCATCTGTATCTTTTGTGGAAGACAGTAAAATGCCTGCTTGATAATAATACAGTGTATCAAATAATTGATCTTGGTTTGAATCTTTTTTGATCTGTTTAAGCCGTCCGTTTTCATCAAAAAATAAAATCTGCGAAAGATTGCCATTGGAATCAAGTCTTTCCTGGCGAATCCGCTTATCATTTTTTATATGATCGATGCAATCGGCTGATCTGTCCTTATTTGTATCCCGTTCAACCTTGGAAAGATTACCTTTATCATAGATCTGAATCCTTTCTGCAAACCCATCATGATCTATATCGGTTTCAATTTTAAGAATGATACCTTTATCATTGTAGGTAAACACCTGATCAATGGTGCCGTCTTTATCTAAATCTTTTTCAATTCTTTGCACTGCATCGGCAGTTGCAGTGATACAGATGAATAAAAATACTAAACAGATAATTATGAATGATGTTTCATTTTTTTTCATTTTTTAAAAATTCATACGGTAATGATAAACAAGTAAATCATATGGTCTATGCCATTCGTACAACTTAGTATTGTGTCGCCCCGAATCTATCTGCAAATGACGCAAGGTTGTCTCCGTCAGTATGAAAAGATGCATTGATAAATTCAACCAGGTCTGATCCATCCACTTTTTCATCCAGGTTAAAATCCCATTGTTCATAATAGGTGAGATTTTCAAGGGCAAATTTTTTATCGGAATATAGCAGCACCCTGTTAAAGGCTGCCAATCCTGTATCTGCATCCCATGAATAGGGTATCCAGCCATCGCCATCTTCGTCTACAGGAGGGGGGTAACCATCCTTCCCCGGGATCGTATGGTCGTAATGGAATGGATCAACATAAGCCTTGATAGCCTTGCTGTCATTATGCAGTTCTGAAATTTCGGTATTAAAAAAAACGACATTTATGTTTGTGATCCTGCTGGTGTTGCTGCCCGGTCTGCGTGTTTCAAACGCCAGATGTCTGCAGGGGTGATTAAAATCAATGACAATACCAGTCCATGTGGTTTCACCTTGATCTTTGGATAATCCAAGGTACTGGGATGTTGGGAGAAGGACCGGGAAATAACTGTTGGGAAGCCAGTTTCCAAATGTAAAGACATCACCACCCCATACTTTGAAATCAGGAATTACTTGAATCACCTCTGGAAATATTGGTGTGGCTGCCCCAGAGGAAAAATGTATTCCTTTGTTTGAGTATTCCTCGGTGAGCGGGTCTTCAAAATAAGGTATAGCTACTATTTGAGTCGATGGTGAGGAAGGAAACTCGTCAAACGTTACCTGTTCTGCCCGGACAGGATAAGTGCTTCCCAATAACAAAATGATTGCTATTAAAAATATGATGGATTTTTTCATTATTTTGCCTTTAGTTCCGTGCAGAAAACGCCTAAAAAACTCAGGCGTTTTCTGCATGGCAGGTATACTTTTATTTGTTTTTCTTCCGGCGAGTTAACATCACAGGGATTGCTCCGGATAAAAATAGCAGTAAGGAAGCAGGCACTGGTACGGAATTAACCTGGAAATTATCAATGTCAAAATTTGTTCCCGTTGGAGAGTCTACACTAGGGCGGCTGCTGAAAAAAATTTGATTAAATTGGCCCAAATCACCAGTGTAGCTGAACTGCAACCAGTTTTTACCATGAACATCCGGATCCCAATAAAGGTCATATCCTACTACAAGTTGTCCTGAATTATATAAGTCCACATCCATGACGCCAGCTTTTTTTTCCCGCCTATACAAAAATTCAATAGAATCAGAAAAGAAATTTAATGAGACTTCTAAGACGCCTGAATTTTTTGATTCTACTTTTAAAGCTAGCGTATCATACTCACCACTAGTATCAAGAGGTCCGGTGATTCGATCGTCATCACTAAATGTAATACCAAGAGAGCTGGTGAATTGAGTTGTGACACGATCATTTTCAACGAACCCAGAATCATCAAATGTTATGGTTTTTAAAGCTGCATGGGATGGCGCAGCCATTAAAATAACAACCAACACTGTACTTAAAAAAACACCTAAATTTTTCATAGATTACTCCTTTTTCATTTATTATATTGTGTTATATGTGTTTGACCCTTTAATTTTTGTTTTGATACACTCTTTTTTTCCTTTCTTTGCTTGTGCTTAAAATCGAATTTCAGCTCCTGAGTAAATGACCCTGCCGGGTTGTGGAAGGCCATAACTTTGTTCATAATTTTCATCAAAAATATTTTCTGCACCCACATAAACCGTGAGGGTGTCTTTAAAGATCTTCTGTGTCAGTTTTACATTTACCAGGGTGTAATCATTTAATTTTTTCTTTCGTGCCAGATCTTCAATATTGGCGCCATTCTTGGCATAGTAGTACTGATCTGTCACATGAAGAATAGAAACATACGGGGTAAACCCAAAATCAAAATCATATTTCAGCTGTAATGAATACCGATGCGCTGGGCGGTATTGAAGTTCATCTTTCCCTGAATCTGATCGATCCTCAGTGTGCAGGTATGAATAGCTTGCTTCTATAGTTGCTTTTGAAAAAATACCGATATCAGTTGAAATTTCACCACCTTGAAATATATAGTCATCAAAATTTTGAAAATGACCGTCAAATTTATCTTTCTCAATAAAATTTTTTGCAATGCTTTTAAAGACGTTTAAGCTGATGCTGGAAGACAAGGGCAGCTGTATATCTATTCCTGCTGTATAATGAGACACACGTTCTGTTTTTAAATGTATATTTCCAGCATTATTATCGTATAGCTGTCTGATAGACGGGAATCTAATGTTCCGGTTAAAAGCAGCTTTCAGCCTGACACTTTCCAACAGGTCATAATGGGAGCCTAAAAGAATGCTGTAATCCTTGTCACTGTTTTTTTCCCGGTCATGAGAATGCCGGGCAGTTCCAATGGTTATCCCCAAATCTGTTGTGGGTGAAAACTGGTATTCAACAGCCATAGAATAGACATGAAACGATTCTTCCTCATTGGGATACAAAATATTCCATCGCGGTGGCCATGCTATAGCAACCCCGTCTTTTTCTTTTCCTGTGTTTTTCCATTGATCTTTTTCTGCTGAGATTCCAAAGGTAATGAGTCCTTTTTTATCCAGATCCAATGTGGGCTGGACCGTAAACCCTTTGATAATTGATTTCTTTTTCAGACGATATTTCCATGAGTCCAAGAAATGAATATCATGTTCATAAAAATTGGCAGTGTCGTACCGGCTTTCAAATTTTTCCATGGTATTATAAAATATCCAGGCACGCATGCTGAAAAAATCATTGAACCGGTAGTCACTGGAAACCTGAAAAGATGCACCGTCAAGATCCTCAACTCTTACATACTTAGGAGTGGGAGCAAAGTCATCTGTTCCATCATTAATGACACCACCCGGCACTCCGTAGGCTCCCCTTGTCAAACTGAATGTCAGGCCCAGGGTAAACGACTCATTATTTGTATATCCAACATTTCCAAATACATATTTTTTTTCTGAGAAACTGTTTTCTCTTGCATTCCCATCTTCAAAGGATGTGGGAATGAAGTCATCTGAAAGAGGATAAAAGTCTCTTTTATAGGAGCTGCCGCTGATAAAAAAATCAACATATTCATGGCCGCTTGAAAGACTTGCTTTTTTTAAACTGGTTTTGCCATCTGCTATTTCATACCCGGCCATCCCCTCAAGTGCTTTGTACCCTTTTTTAGTGAAGATATTTACCACACCGCCAGCGCCGCCCTGTCCATAAAGAACTGAACTTGGACCCAGTGTCATTTCAATTCTGGCAATATGCTCCACTGGAATCAGCGAAGCATCAAATTGCTGGTCATAGGCGGAGTTAATGGGGATGCCATCCAGTAATAAAAGGACATGACGTGTTCTAAACCCCCTGATATTCATCCGGGCAACACCGGACCCGCCCGTAGAAATTTCAATTCCAGGCAGAAGTGTCATGGCCTCTACGACATTACGGGCCCCGGACATCTTAATGTCTTCTGCATCTATTTTTTCAACAGCAATGGCCGCCTCTACACCCGCTGCCTTGTCCTGGACGACGATTTCTTCAAGATTGTAAACCTCTTGCATATTTTTCTCTTCTGAAGCTTGGACAATTGGTGATAGAAATAATAATAACACTCCCAAAATCAACACCCCATTTACCCCAACAAATCTTAGCCTCATTACTCTTAAAAAACCCGCGTTACCCTTTATACTATATTATATAAGTACTATTTATGGTTATTGTTGGTAATTTTTAATCCAATAGTTATAATGTAGCCATGAAATCTACTATAACTTACAATATGTGTCAACAGTATTCACACCCGACAATCAAACACCGCCAATACTTCGCTATTCTTAAAGGTAAATTTTACCTCTGACTACCCTTTAATTCTATAAGCAGGAGAGTTTAACATTGTTCAGTGTCGACACATTCTTTTTCAAAACGAGCCGTTTAAATTCACCTTTCAAAATTTAATGTTCGTTATGGTAATTTATGGATTGTTTTGGTCTATTACAAAATCATATTGACAAATAGCTACCAAATAGCTATAAGACTAAAAAAATTCAAGCCGATTAAAATGGCTGTATAATTATTAAGTACAAAAGGAAAAATGATGAATTATTTGGTGTGTATTGATGACACGGATATGCCTGGAACCAAGGGAACAGGATGGCTGGCACAAGAGCTATGCGAGATTCTTTCATCCAGGGGAATTGCGGATCACTCCCCTATCAGCCGCCATCAACTCTATGTACATGAGGACATCCCTTACACTTCCCATAATTCATCCATGTGTTTTGAACTGGCCCTTAAAAAAGACACAATTGACCCGGTGATTCACTTTATGGCTAACTTTCTTGAAACTCGATCCGAACTGGGGTCAGATCCAGGGCTTTGTGTGGCAGGCCTGACAGAATCATTGGACCGAAAGAGTCTTATCGAATTCGGGATAAATGCCAAACAAAACGTCTCCTCAAAAAAGGCCGCCTACACGCTTGCTAAAAAACTGGGCATCCACTTATCTGAACATGGTGGAACCGGACAAGGCGTTGTTGGATCGGTTGCAGGAGTGGGGCTTCGACTTTCTGGGAATGATGGTAGATACCGGGGATGGTATCACCTGGGCATGCCGGGAGATATTGTCAGCGTGAGCAAGCTATGCAACCACCCTTTTATTGATCATCTTGTCACCACATCTGGAACACGACTTCCCGTTGATACACATGTTCAAATTGGATCAGAAAAAACAAAAACCGTTCGCAAGGATAGTGAGCAGGTAGTGGTGGTAGTGGAAGAGCAAGATCCAGCGGATACCCAAGTTCCATTCAGAACCATCACCAAGCAGGAAGCGAAATCGTATTAGGCCTGGAACTTTACCATCATGAAAAAAAACGCCCAAACGGGTCGGATACGATTTTATTTGATCATTTTGGGATCACCTCTTGTTCTAATTTTTCTATCCATTTTTTTGGGACGATATCCTATATCTGTTTCAACTATTTTCAGTCTTTTGCTCTCTCCTTTCACGGGTCTTGCGGTGGATCCCACTGACTTGAGCATTATCCTTTACGTCCGTTTGCCACGGGTTTTATTAGGGGCTATTGTGGGGGGCAGTCTTGCTGTGAGTGGGGCAGCGTTCCAGGGACTTTTCAGAAATCCCTTAGTCAGCTCAGGTATGCTTGGCGTCAGTTCAGGAGCTGGATTCGGGGCAGCATTAGCGCTTATTGTCTGCAATGATTTTTTTTATGTATATTTATTTTCATTTGGATTCGGACTTTTTGCTGTTTTCTTATGCTTCTTTGTCGGCAGAATGGCAGCCTCTACCCAAGCCATCACCCTGGTACTGGGGGGGGTGATTGTCGGCTCAATTTTTTCAGCCTTAATTTCATTTCTCAAATATGTTGCAGATCCTTTTGATGAGTTGCCGGCCATTGTCTTCTGGCTGATGGGAAGCCTGTCAAGAGCAGAATACAGTCAGATTCTCACAGCAGGCGTTCCCATAACCCTTGGTGTTGTGGGGCTCATGATCATCAGATGGCGCATCAATGTCCTTGCAATGGGAGACAAGGAGGCTCAATCTTTGGGTATCAAAGTCAATATCACCCGGATATTCATAATCGTCTGTGCGACCCTGGCCACGGCAGGCGCTGTCTGTGTCAGTGGTGTAATCGGCTGGGTCGGGCTTGTGGTGCCCCATATGGGTCGAATGATGATTGGGAATAACAACAAAGATCTCATGCCTGTAACCTTTTGCATCGGCGCATGTTTTTTAGTCATTGTAGATGATATAAGCCGGCTAATTTCCAGTAGTGAAATGCCTTTGGGTATTTTAACGGCTCTGATCGGTGGCCCGTTTTTCATTTATTTATTAAAACAAACAAAGGGACGGGAATGGTAGCCCGGAAACTATGGCGATATTAACCCTTAAAAATGCCGGGTTCTCATTTGGGGATGCCGTGGTATTTAAAGATGCAAACCTTAAAATTTCAAAAGGAGAGACCCTTTGCATCCTAGGCCCCAATGGGTGTGGAAAAACAACCCTGATCGACTGTATTCTCGGCATCAACACGCTGGATAAAGGAGAGCTTACCCTTGACAATCACCAGATGAAAAACCTTTCCGTAAAAAAAATCGCACAAAAGATGGCCTATGTTCCACAAAAACATGTGAGGCACTTTTCCTTTTCTGTCCTGGATGTGCTTCTTATGGGGCGAGCCCCCTACACGTCCTTTTATGAATCACCAAAAACTTCTGATAGAGACATGGCCTGTGACATCCTTAACACCATGGGACTTTTTCATCTGAAAGACAGAGATTATACTCACTTAAGCGGTGGAGAGACACAACTGGTAATGATTATGCGAGCTCTCATCCAGGATACCCCAATCATTATCATGGACGAACCCACAGCCCACCTTGATTTTAAGCATGAACTCATTGTGCTTGAAACTATTGCACGGCTTGTCAAAGAAAGAAATTTGACCCTTATTATGGCTTCGCATTTTCCTAACCATGCCTTTTACCTTGAAAACGAAGGTATCCCCATACAAGTGGCTTTTATGAACCGACAAAGAATACATCTTGCAGGCACCCCTTCAGTTGCATTGACCGAAGAAAATCTTGCATCCTTTTATAAGGTCAAAACCTCAGTCATTGACCTAAAACTTTCCGGGAAAGGTCATATTAAACACATTATACCTATTCAAACCTTGGACAATAAAATTGGACAATAAAAAATGAAAAACCATTTCTTTCCAGCCTGGCTTTCTTGTCTATTTTTCTTTACTTTTTTTTCTTTGCCAGCCTTGGCAACAGCATCGGATCCTGTAACTGTCGTTGATTCCACAGGGCACACATTAACCATTGAGCAACACCCCAATCGGATTGCTTGTCTTTATGCATTCTGCGGCCATGTGATTGCCATGCTCGACCGAGGCAAAGACATGGTTGCAATTGTCAATGGATTAAAAAAAGATCGTCTTTTGCACAAACTCATCCCGCACATCAAGCAAGTCCCTGTTCCGGCAAGGGGAGGGATTATCAGTATTGAAGCGCTTTTGAAAACAAAACCGGATATTGTATTTCTCAAGCCTGAAACGGCAGCTATTCAGGCAGAAATTAAAAAATTGACCCGATTCAACCTTCCCTATTTTGTCGCGGGTTACCACTGCATGGAAGAACAGATGGGAATCATTGAAATGATGGGAACAGTTATTGGCCGCAAGCAAAAGGCATTTGCCTATACTCGGTATTACAAGAGTATTATTGATCGGGTTAAAAAGAAAACGTCCCATATCCCCGAAAATAAACGCGTCCGACTTTACCACTCGGTAAATGAACCCAGAAGGACAGATGCTCCAGGTACCATAGAAGCTGACTGGACAAATGCTGCGGGTGTCAATAATGTCTCTGTCGGCAGATCATTGCAGGGGAAGGGCAATAAGAATTTTGCTGATATTGAACAGATCCTTTTATGGAATCCAGACGTCATTATTGTGAATGAAGATGGGGTTGATCAAAAGATTCTGACGGATAAGAAATGGTCGTCCATTAAGGCAGTACAGAACACTAAAGTGTTTGCCATACCTGTCGGCATATCAAGGTGGGGCCACCCTGGAGGTCTTGAAACACCGTTGGCCATTCTCTGGACGGCTAAAACCGTTTATCCTGAACTTTTTAAAGAAATGGATCTAAAAAAAGAAATGGTTTGGTTTTATAAAACTTTTTTTAATCTTAACCTGGATGACGACATGATTAATAACATCCTTGATAACAAGGGTATGCGGCACCACAGCTAAATTCAAACCACCCATCACGCATATTATTTAGTGACCAGGCTTGCGATACCTGCCGCCAGGTCGAAGGCTCAATATAATTTTTTACATGCGATCACCCTGATAAGACCCTTCACAAGTATTGACATGACAATGTAATTTGGTTAACTAAAGATTTGATTTTTAGTTAACCAAATAGTTATCAAGGCAATATGACAAATAAAATTAAACAATTGCAAGCCTTTGACAAAGAACACATCTGGCACCCCTACACGTCCATGACTCGCCCTTTAAAAACATATGCAGTCAAATCTGCCAGCGGGGTTCATATCACCCTTAAGGATGGAACCCGACTAATAGATGGGATGTCTTCCTGGTGGGCTGCCATCCATGGATATAATCATCCGGTGTTAAATAATGCTGCCAAAGAACAACTGGATAAAATGTCTCATATCATGTTCGGGGGGTTGACTCATGACCCAGCCGTTAAATTATCCAAACGATTGATTGATATTACACCAGAATCCTTAAACCGTATCTTTTTATGCGATTCAGGGTCTGTCTCGGTTGAAGTTGCTATAAAAATGGCCTTTCAATACTGGCATTCTCTTGGAAAGCCTCAAAAGAATAAGTTGATTACAGTTAGATCCGGATACCATGGAGATACCTTTTACGCCATGTCTGTATGCGACCCGGTCACAGGGATGCACCATACCTTTAAAGATGTTCTGCCAAAACATTATTTTGCAGACAAACCTGGTTGTAAATTTCATGACACCTGGGATGACGAATATATACACGCTATGGAAACACTGATTCAAGAACACTATCAATCCTGTGCTGCTGTGATTATTGAGCCTGTTGTTCAGGGTGCAGGCGGTATGCGATTCTATTCTCCACACTATTTGAAAAAATTAAAAGCGCTTTGTAAAAAGTATGAATTGCTGTTGATCTTTGATGAAATCGCAACCGGTTTTGGACGTACAGGAAAATTGTTTGCCTGTGATCATGCCAAAGTTTCTCCTGATATTATGTGTGTGGGGAAAGCATTAACCGGCGGATACCTGACCCTTGCTGCAACACTGGCAACTCAACAGGTTGGCGATGTGATATCTCAAGGCGAATGCGGTGTGTTTATGCACGGCCCAACTTACATGGGCAATCCTTTAGCCTGCAGTATCGCGATCAGCAATATCAATCTTCTTTTATCCTATGACTGGGAATCAAAAATACACCATATTGAATCTAAACTCACATCTGGATTGCAGGACTGTCAAAACTTTAGTCATGTGGAAGATGTCAGAGTTCTTGGGGGGATTGGTGTAGTGGAAATGAAAGCGCCTGTGGAAATTGAAACAATACAACAAAAATTTGTTGACAAAGGCATCTGGATCAGACCTTTTGGCAAACTGATATATACCATGCCGCCCTATATTATTGAAGATGATCAGCTGGACACACTCACCCAAAAAATCACTCAAATTGTTTATAAAGAAGGGGCTCAATAATGAATAACGCCTATAAAACTTATTCTGATAAATTAATAAAAATCAAAGAATTAGACCTGTTGCGATCTCTTAAAGAGATTGATACCCGTAAGGATAAAACCATAAATTATAAGAATAAAGATTGCCTTAATTTATCATCAAATGATTATCTTGGATTAGCCACTGATGAATTGCTTTGTAAAAAATTCTATGATGGTATGAGCCGCAATAATCTCATTAATGAATACGGTCTGAGTTCTTCATCTTCCAGGCTTTTAACAGGGAATTCAACCCTTTATGAAACCCTGGAAAACAAATTGTGTGAACTTTATTCTTATAGGTCTTCTGATTCCAATAGATCCGCACTTGTTTTCAATAGTGGCTATCATGCGAATATAGGGATTATCCCGGCATTGGCTGGGAAAAAAGATCTGATCCTGTCTGACAGCCTGAATCATGCCAGCATTGTAGACGGAATACGGTTGTCAAAAGCAAAATGCATAATTTTTCAACACAATGATATCGAGCAATTAACTGATATCCTTGAAAAGAAAAGATCCGAATTTAAGAACATCCTGATTATCACAGAATCTATTTTCAGTATGGACGGTGATTGTGCCAATATCAAAGAACTGGTTGTTTTAAAAGAAAAATACAATGCTCTTTTATATATTGATGAGGCCCATTCAGCCGGTGTTTTTGGAGACCAAGGACAAGGCCTTTGTTATGAAACAGGCGTCCATCATCAAGTAGATATTCTTTTGGGTACCATGGGAAAAGCCTTAGCTTCCCATGGTGCTTATGCCATAGTAACGCCTATCTTAAAATCCTATCTTGTCAACAACATGAGGTCTCTTTTGTATACCACTGCACTGCCGCCAATAGCAGTGAATTGGAATTTGTTCATTCTGAACCAGATGCCGTTTTTGGATGATCGAAGAAAAAAACTTCAAGACGTGTCTGAAAAATTTAGAAGCGCCTTATCTGAACAAGGTCTTGTTTATACAGGGGATACCCATATTATCCCCGTTATCACCCTCAGTAATAAAAAAGCAGTTGAATTATCTAACCTCCTTATTGAAAAAGGGTTTTTAGCCTTCCCTATCCGGCCACCAACCGTTCCTGAAAACAATTCAAGAATCCGATTTTCCTTAACCTCGGATATTGAATTCAGTGATATTGAGCATGTACCTGGAATCATACGCCAATCCCTGGGCACCTAAAAAGGACAAACAAAATGGAAGTATTTATCAGCGGTATTGATACAAATATTGGAAAAACAATCGCGACAGGCCTTATGGCCAGATATCTGTTTAAACAAAACCAACACATTATTACCCAGAAAATCGTTCAAACAGGATGTCAAACTTTATCAGAAGATATCTTAATCCACAGGCAGCTGATGGGGTGTGCATTATTTAAAGAAGACACATCAGGACTTACATGTCCCTATTTATTCAAGCATCCTGCCTCTCCTCATCTGGCAGCCCGTTTAGAAGACAAAACAATAGATACCCATGTTATATCTCAAGCCACACAGGATTTAAAAAAACGATTCAAAACTATCCTGATTGAAGGTGCGGGCGGTCTAATGGTCCCATTAAACAATGCCTATACAGTACTGGAATATATTGAAGAACACCAGTATCCTGTCATACTGGTTACCTCTTCAAAACTCGGCAGTATCAACCATACGCTTTTATCCATTGAAGCCTTGAAGGTACGCAAGCTAAAACTTATTGGCATCGTGTATAACAAATATCCTGAAACAGATAAAAACATTGCGAATGATTCTATAAATGAAATTGCAAAATTCATGAAAAAATCGGGGTATAAGGATAATATAATCGAAATGGGTAAAACTGACCTGACAAAACGTGATGAATTGGATTTCTCTAAGTTTTTTAATACGATTTAATTATAGAACCTGTTTATATTCCAGAATTAGCATTTATCGAAGATTCAGACTATGGTAATTCAGGCTCCAAGATGGTATTAGGGAGTAAGTACTTTTTTGTCAATTATTCCGTATTGCCTTGCAGAACAAAAACTTCTCAAATTAACACATTTTTTTCCCAATATAACACATTTTTTTCATATTTAGTTTACGTTTGCCAGTTCAGAAGGTAACCCAAAATTAATTCTAACAGCCTTAATTATAAATATATTTTAGAAATATTCAAGTTAAGTGACTCAGATGGAATACATTTTGCATTTTCCTTAATAATTTAAAATTTTGAAAGGAATAAAAGATGAAAATAAAAATTGTTTTTAGTATCATTGTATTTACATTCTTCCTTTGTAATATAGCCATTGCATCCATAGTTGAGGATCAGAACAATTGGAATTTTACAAACTCAGCATTTTCCAACACTGGAACTGTGTTGACTCAAACTATAACACAGGGGGTAACGGGAAAACTTGCAGAAATAAAAATTTCTCTTCATGATTTTGTAACTGGTGGTAGTACCGAAACTATTTTCGCAAAAATCTCAACAGGCACACAAATGTATACTGAACAGGAAATTTATATAACTAAAGGGGGAGGTTATAATAATTCATCAGACCTAATTTTTGATTTTCTTTCTCAAGATATTTTTCTCAATACTGGAGATTCTTTTGAATTGTCTTTATACGGATTAAATACAGGTCTCCAAATATATTTTAATTATGATTGGACTGGTAGCTATTCCAGGGGTGTGTTCGTTGGACAGAGTGAAAGAGATTTAATATTCATGACATATGTTGATGTTCAAGCAGTTCCAATACCATCAACGATAGGACTTTTTGGCCTTGGTCTTCTGGGTCTTGCCGGTATTGCAAGAACAAAAAAGCAGAAGCAAACTCATTAAAAATTAAACAGATTTACTTTCAACCTCCATACTGTTTTACATATTCGTAAAGAATAATTGAGGCGGCTATACTTACATTCAGACTTTGCGATAACCACAACATCGAAAACCTCATCGTATTTGTTTGCCATTGTCTTCCCGCGTTAATAAAATCAACCGTGCCACACATATGGTGGTGTTGCAGATAAACGTAGACTTCGATCCAGATCCAGAAGGCATTTAAATTACAGGATTCCCTCATGCGCGGCAATGACAGAAACTTGGCAAAATATGGTGTTTGAGAGTCTGTCATATACCTGGTCCATTGCAATTTAAAGCCTGTCAGTGTATATCAAAGGCCATAAAATAAAGAATATCACAAAGGTTAAAAAATATGGGACCTCATAAAGTCAGGCTGATGATGAAGGCCGAAAGAGATCTGGCCAAAAGACGGTTCAGAAGGCAAAGAAATAAAAATTATCTTGCCAAACCCGGCATCCATGAGTGTGTGATCATACTGGATCATTTAAAACCCACTTATAATATCGGTAAAATTTTTAGAAGCGCTGATGCGTTTGGGGCCCGTGAAATCCACCTGGTTGGGATTGATTTTTTCGATCCTGCTCCTGGTATGGGAGCGTTTAAATGGGTTCCAGCGGTTTTTCACAACGACTTTTTCTCCTGTTATACCCACCTTGTTAACAAGGGATATTCTCCCTTTATTCTTGAACCAGGCAAAGGAAAACCTGTTGCAAACACAACGCTGCCGCTTAAAAGCGCCTTTATCTTTGGCCATGAAGAATACGGTATTAGCTTTGAACCTGATTTATTTCCAGAAATAAATCGTTTGACCATCCCCCAGTATGGAAAATCCCAAAGCCTGAATGTCAGCATCGCCGCATCAATTATTCTTTACGAATATGTAAAACAACATGGAACAATTGACAAAAATGAGCTGAATTCTTAAACTCATTGATAATAAAAAAATCTGGCAAGGAATAAAATACGGGCAGGAATTTTAATTATGAAAGAAAAAAAAGTGATAGATCATATTGTCCAATGGCTGGATGCCTATCTTGCTAAATCAGGGCTATCTGGATTTACTATTGGTGTTTCAGGAGGTATTGATTCTGCTGTAACATCTTGCCTCTGCGCTAAAACCGGCAGGCCTTTGCTTGCGCTTAATATGCCAATTTACCAGGCAAAAGACCAGGTATCAAGGTCTTCCAATCATATTTCCTGGCTCAAAAATAATTTTGATAATGTTAATGGGATTGATATTGAACTATCTCCTGTCTTTGACCAAATAAAGCAACGCTTTCCAAATGATATTCAAGACGCCTTAACAATGGCCAATACCCGGTCTCGACTTCGTATGTTAACCTTGTACGCCTTTGCTTCCAATCATAAAATGCTGGTCGCAGGAACCGGTAATAAAGTGGAAGACTTTGGGGTCGGTTTTTATACCAAATATGGGGATGGCGGTGTGGATCTTTCTCCTATTGCAGATCTTACAAAATCCCAAGTTTATACGATAGCCAAAGAATTAGGAATTATTGACGAAATTATAAAAGCACCACCAACGGATGGACTCTGGGAGGACGACCGAACGGATGAGAGTCAAATTGGCGCAACCTATTCAGAGCTGGAATGGGCCATGGCGTATCTAAATTCTTCCCAAAAAGAATCCCTAAATGAACGGCAAAAAAAAGTGATTTCCATCTATCAAAAATTTAACACTGCAAACAAGCATAAGATGGAAGCCATTCCTGTTTGTTTTATCCCGAATGATTTAAAATAATAGCGACCATTATTGATTCGTTCGTTCGATTGCTTCCAGCACAGAAAACATGATGCGATTTATTTTTGTAAATCTTTCAGGATTTAATAATATTTCATTTTTTGACTGAACATACATTGATCCATCAAGCTCACTCCCACAATTATCAATGAGTTTTTCAGCTGATAGTAATGTTGTCTCCAGATGAAACTGAAATGCGAAAACTCGATCCTCCAGAATAAATCCCTGGTTAGGGCAGGCAACACTTTTTGCCATGGGTATGGCACCATTCGGGATATCAAATGTATCTCCATGCCAGTGGAACACTTTGGCTTTTGAAGGAATAGCCTTTGCGAATATAGATGTTTCAACTTCTTTTGATCGAACGATATCAAACCATCCAATCTCTGAGTGCTTATTCTTGTAAACCTTTGCACCCAATACATGGGCAATTAATTGAGCTCCAAGACAGATGCCCAGCACAACTTTACCTGATAAAATCGCTTCCTCGATGAATTTTTTCTCCCGTTCCAACCAGGGATAAATCTGTTCATCATGTACACCCATGGGTCCCCCCATCACAATCAGCCAATCAATATCCTGCATGGAAGGCAGCGCTTCTTGATCATAAAATTTCGTGCATGTCAGATTATGCCCTTTTTTAATAAACACCGATTCCATACTGCCAAGCGCTTCAAATGGGACGTGTTGTAAATAATGGACTCGCATAAACTTTTTCCTTTCTATGTTAACATGCTGTGTTCTCTTTATTTCTCAAAAGGTTGAGTCCTCTGGGCTCTTTGCGCCTGAATATTTTTCATAATCTCCATCATTTTTTCCATCTTTTTGGGATCAATTTGCCCATTTTGGCCCCATGGCATATCCTTTTGTATTACATATCTAAGATACTCAGGTTTTGTAATTTTATTCTGCCAATTATCCGATACCTTTGCTAAAGATATACCCCCAAAAAATATTAAGATCAATATCAGAGCCATTGTGGGTTGCCCAATTCGCATTTTACCCCAAAAAACAAAAAAACCGATGGATTGCTTTTCAGGACAATTTTTTACACAAGTCATGCATGCCGTACATTCTGAAGAATGAATGGTTTCTTTTTGCCTTATCTTTATAAGCCCAGGACAATTTTTTTCGCATTTACCACAGTCTATACAATGGGATGAATTGCGTTTGATTTTTCCAATACTTAAAAAACTGAGTACTCCAATAACTGCTCCATATGGGCACAGATATCTGCACCAAAAATAAGGGATGCTAAATGATAGAAAGCACAATACAAGAATAACGATAAGCGCTGTATTGGAAATATCGGTAAAAAATTTTAACATTTTAATATCAGCAAACTGATTGTATGGACTTAGAATAAATTGTTCTATGCTGTTTATTGGCATTTTGTAATAAATATTCCATATAAAAAAAACCGCCAATATATATTTTATACTCCTCAATAATAAATCAACCCAAAAGGGTAGTTTAAGTTTCTTTTTAAAAACAATGGCATGCCATTTGGCAAGGATATCTGAAAAAAGGCTTAAGGGACAAATCCAGCTGCAGAATCCTTTTTTTACAACAAGCGCTGTCAGGCAAACTATTAGAAATATCACCAATGCTGACGGATGTATGCCATTGATTTTACCTGTAAACAGCATATGTTTTAAGCTGACCAGAGCACTGATGGGAAGAAATGCCTCAACACCCGGCGGTCTTTCAAAGTCAGGCATTAACCCTATTTCAAGTTGAGAAACAAAAAGATAAAATTTAATGCCTATACTGATGACAATGACACAAAATAGAATCTGGACCACCCGCCTCAATGAGGATAAAGATCCTGGACGGTTAAACTTTTGAAATATTTTTTCCATTTCCCTCTCTTTTTTGTAATAATTTTTTTCTTTATATCGCTACCGATTAAAAAATTACTTGATTTAAATCAATAAATTTTAAAAAATTGATCTAAATCAAATTAATTATTCAATTTTTCAGCTACTCTTTCTGATATAAGCCAACAGAATATGATTGCGCAGACCTGATTTAGACCCTGTATTAACCCTTTATGCTAGGAGATATAATTTAATGTTATTTTTCAATAAAATGAAGGGAGAAAAAAAAAGTCCGCCAATGGTGAGCCTTTCAGAAATCACTTGGTCATGGGTGGGTGCGTTTTTAGGGATAGCGCCTGTAGCCTATTTAAATTACACTCTTTTTTATGGTGATGACCTGGTCTTTATTATCGGATCTTTTGGTGCGTCTGCCGTACTGATATATGGTGCGATCACCAGTCCTTTAGCGCAACCTCGAAACCTTGTGGGAGGCCATGTTTTATCCGCAATCGTTGGGGTGATTGCGTATAAGTTGTTCTACCCTTTCCCCTGGTTTGCCTCTGCTTTTGCCGTGGCCACTGCCATCGCATTAATGCATGCTACAAAAACATTGCACCCGCCTGGAGGGGCGACTGCATTAATAGCCGTCATTGGCAGTGAAAAAATTCATGCCCTTGGATTTTTGTATGTATTCATTCCTGTAGGTGTTGGCGCTATCATTATGTTAACCGTAGCGTTGATTGTAAATAATATTGCAAAATCAAGAAAATACCCTGTTTTCTGGTTTTAACACGTATCAAAAGGATTCTATGATGAAGGTCACACAAACATTAACCAACGAGCACTATTTAATTCTCAAAGTACTGCAATTACTTAACCAATCCAGGAAAGAACTTGAAAGTGGTAAAATAATTCCGGGTATATTTTTTGAAAAAGCAATGGCTTTTTGCTCTGATTTTGCTGACCAGTTTCATCATTTCAAAGAAGAATTTCTGTTATTTGGGCTTTTGTCATACAAAAAAGAAGGCGAGTTGGATTCAGCTATGGGAACCCTTCGTTATCAGCATGAGCGGTGCAAACATTGTATTTCCCAAATAAAAAAGGCTTTAGATGGCTATAACAACAAAAAAGAAATGTCGGTCACGTTCCTCCTTGAAAGTCTGGCAGTTTATGTATCCCTCTTGCGCCGTCATATTTACCTGGAAGACCAAATATTTTTCCCCATGGCAGAGAAAGCACTTTCAACTGCAGAAAAAAAATCCTTGCAAGAACAATTTGCAGATGAAGAGAACCGGTTGGGGTCAAAAGAATCCATATTTGAACGAAATCAAATCCTTGCAGATGAACTTGCAATGATAATGAATTCAAGGTGAAATCCATGGCTAAAAAACAAAATTGTTGGGAATACATGCAGTGCGGACGGGAACCTGGTGGTAAAAATGCAATGGAATTGGGAATCTGCCCAGCTACAGTCGACACCTCTCATGACGGTATTAATTCCGGTGTATGTGCGGGCCGGTTTTGTTGGGCCGTAGCAGGCACCATGTGCAGTGGGAAAATTCAAGGATCTTTTTCTGAGAAAAGACAATCGTGCACCCAATGCCATTTTTACAATGAAGTCAGAGCTCAAGAGGGCAGCCTGAACATACGGACAAAATTTTTACGATTTGTTCCGCCGCATTCACAGTCATCCATATTAAAAAAATTAACTCTCAAACGAATCCGGCAGGGAGAACGATTCATCCGTCAGGGAGAGAAGACACAGACCGCCTACATCATTCAACAGGGGGCCTGCATTGAACTTGTTGAAAAAAAAGGAAAACTTTATCCTGTGGGGCATCGCGGCGAAGGAGATATATCCGGCATGATCTCTCTTGTTACCAGCGAACCCATGGGGTTTCATGTAGAAGCAGAAACAGATATGGATGTATGGGTTATTAAAAGCCAGGATTTTGATAATATTCCAAAAGAAGATCCTGATCTTTTTTCCTTTTTAACAGAACTTGTTGCTGATCGGTTTGACCGGAAAGGGCCTATTGCAGAACGGATCATAGGGAAGTATCTGATCACAGATATTCTGGGCAAAGGGGGATACAGTATTGTTTATAAAGGGATTCATTCTGAGCTTGAAAGACCCGTAGCTATAAAGATGATGCGACATCATATGTCTATGCAAAAAGATTTTATGCACAATTTTCAAAACGAAGCCAAACTCATCGCCAAACTAACCCATGAAAATATTGTTAATATTTTTGATGTTGAAGCCAAATATAAAACTCTTTTTATTATATATGAGTATCTTGAAGGAGAACCTTTAAACGATCTGATTGACAGATTGAAAACCATTCCGTCTGAACTTGCTTTATACTATTTGATACAATTGGCATCTGCCATGGCCTTTGCCGCACAAAAAGGACTGATCCATCGTGATATCAATCCTTCTAATGTCATTGTATTAGCGAATGACCAAATCAAATTGATTGATTTTGGCCTTGCCTGCCCTGCAGGCACGGATGATTTCCAGATGGGAGGAAATTTCAATTATCTGGCCCCCGAGCAAATTGATGGAGAACCCGCAGATTTCAGAAGTGATATTTTTTCTCTTGGGGTCACCGCTTTTCATATGGTCACAGGGCGGTTACCGTTTTCAGAAAAGAACCCGGCAAAGCTGATGAAAAAGATGCGAACCTCTCCCATACCTGATCCATGTATATTTGTTGAAGATATTTCTGAAAAACTATGTTTATTCATTAAAAAAGCCTGCCAGAATGATCCGAAAAATAGATTCCAAACGCCGGATCAAGCCAGAGACTTTCTGGGTATGGCATCAAAAAGTCAGGAAAATGTTTTCTCAGAGTCAAAAAAGAAAACGATTAAGACCATCACATTTGAAATTGATCTGGAAAAAGAAGAAGAATTTTTAATTTTCCAAAAAAATATTAAAAATATGGTTAAAAAATCAGACAGTATTTCCATACTTAAATTGGGAGATAAGCCTTATCGTTTCTAAAAAAAATATACTTTGGAATAAAAAGCAAGATGCCCTGAATACTACAAAAGTAGAGATTGCAGCGCAAACGGATATTGGATTTAAAAGAAAAACAAACCAGGACCGGTATGCTATGTTTTGTCCGTCTAATCATATGATTTTGATGGCTGTAGCAGATGGTCTTGGTGGAGAACCGGGTGGTGAAATTGCCTCTGAGCATGTTATCAAACAACTCAAACAATTGCCCAGTTTGAATGATAAAAAATTAGATGAGTACATGGTCTCATTTTTTAAAAAAATGGATCAGGATTTAGACGATATGGCAAAAAACAATTGTCAACTGGACGGTATGGCAACCACGCTCATATCTATGGTTATTAAAGATAATGTAGCGCATTGGTGTCACTCCGGTGACAGTCGAATTTATCATCTAAGAAAAGATCGAATTACTCAAATCACACAAGACCAGACCTTTGCACGGTTTTTAATTCAGGAAGGCGAGTTAACCCAAGAACAGGCCAAAAATCATTATTCACGAAATGTGATAGATCAATGCATCGGCTGTCAGGATTTGGAACCGGAAACCGGACAGGTTTATCTTGACTCGAACGATATACTGATTTTAGCTTCTGACGGTCTTTATCGGTATGTTACCCAAGAAGAAATATACCAGGTATGCTGTCAATATAAAGACCCCGCCCAGGCAGCTGAAAAACTGATCAAGAGATCTCTCAATGAAGGAGGAAAAGATAATATCACCGTAGTGATTGCAAAGATCCATTAACCTTTACCATTTTCTTTATGTTAGCTATATTATTTCTAAAAGCCTAAAAATTCTTTATTTCTTATGTTCATATATAGTTGAAATCACGGCCAAAATAATCAACCCCCCGCCTATATAACCTAAAAATGTAAAATATTCTCCTAAAAAAATATAGGCTGTGACAGCAGCGACAACTGGCTCGATCGTGGCAACAATAGAGGCCTTTCCAGCTTCAAGATACTTTAGTCCCTGATAATAACAAAAATTAGCCAAAAAGGTTGAAATAACAGACACCGATATCAACGCTGTCCATGCCAGAGCTGTTTTGTCTGAAAATTGGACGAATGGAAGGATTCCCAATGCACCTATAGGTAAAATCCACAAAAACAAATTCGAACTAGAGTACTTAGTGGAAAAATATTTTCCAATTGTATAGTACAGCGAATAACAAAATCCTGACAAAAGTCCAGAGACTATGGCGACAAAACCAATGGATGTACCTGTTTGAGTATTACCCCCGGTTTTTGATATCAAAAAAACCCCAAGGATGACAAGGGTAACAGCCATAATCTTTAACACAGTCAGCTTTTCTTTATAAATAAAAAACGAACAGATCACTACCCAGGCTGGCGCGGTATACAAAAGCACCGATGCAAACGCAGCACCCGCAGTTTTTACTGCAAACTGATAAGAAATATAAAAAAGAGACACCCCGAACAGGCCAAAAATGATAAACAAGGGGAAATCCTTTTTATCGATACGGGTTTCTTTAATAATGATCGCATGCGTTCCAAAGCAGAGCCAGGTGAGTACAGCCCGCCAAAATGCAACTTCCATGGGCTCAACGCCTTGAGAAAAAGCCAGACTTGAAAAAATTCCAATAAATCCCCAGCAGGTTGCAGCAGATATGACAAAAAGATAACCGGTTAACATCCGGGTAGTATTACCAAGAAAGCTATACTTTGAAAAGTAAATTTAAATGATCATACCAGTTCTCATATTAATGTTCCGAAATAAAATATTTTGATTAGTTTCCGGCAGTGTATGGGGAAAAGATTTTCACTCATTCTCAAAAATCATCCATGATTTTTTCCGAGGGCAATTCCTTCTCCTGCGACGTCCTGTCGCCCGAAGGAATTAAATCCGTGAAAATCTTTTCCCCATACGCTGCCTCTGCCAAAATCCTCTATACATTTCAGGATAAAGGAACACATACTAAAACCTATCTTCGATTTGTTCAAATTTTGCCTTTACATAACATTTACATTAGCATTGACATTTATCTTAAAGGCCATTACACTGTAAAAACTAAACAGCACCCGACCGAAAACCTGATAATAGCCGGTTTTCAATAGAAAGGCATAACATGAGACTAAAACTTACCCAAAATCAACAAAAGGTCCTTGATTACCTGAAACAAAAAATTAATAAAAATGGGGTTTGCCCCAGCCTCCGAACGGCTGCATCTGAACTTGCCATCAGCCATGCTGCGGTTGCTCAAACCTTAAAAGCCCTTGAGGATAAAGAATATATCCGACGGGAAGGCCGATACAGCCGGACTGTCCATATTCTGGATGATGTGGGAGATGTATACATTACACAAAGACAAAAACAGATTCCTGTCATTGGCCACATCACAGCAGGACTGCCCATGTATGCCCAGCAGGAATGGGAAGGTCACCTTCTGGTGGATGCAAAAATATACCCGGGCCAGAATCTTTTTGCCCTTAAAATCCAGGGGAATTCCATGAAAAATGCCGGGATTCTTGATCAGGACCTGGCCATTTGCGAACCCCGCCAATATGCCCACAACAAAGAAATTGTCGTGGCCCTGATCCACCATGAAGAAGCCACGGTAAAACGATTTTTCCTTCACTCAAATTGTATTGAACTGCGGCCTGAAAACCCTGATTTCCATTCCCAAAAATATGAATTTGAAGAGGTATTGATCCAGGGTAAAGTTATCGGCATTGTTCGTGGGCCCCACGGTATAGATGATTAAGATTAGGATAATTAAATGACAACAGATCACTCCGATGCCTGCAAGCTTTTCATCGGTACCAGTGGATATTCTTATGGAGAATGGATCGACTCGGGATTTTATCCTGAAGGCACCCATTCTTCCAATATGCTTGATTTTTACACACGGATTTTTCAGACAGCAGAGCTCAACTATACCTGGTACCAAATGCCAAAAGCACCGGCCATTGAACGCATGTGCGCAAAGGTGCCCCAAAACTTTAAATTTGCCGCAAAGCTGACACGAACCATGACCCATGAAATTAAAAAAAATCAATGGCAAAAAGAAGTGATGCTCTACCGCCAAGGTATCGCGCCTTTAATTCAATCAAATAAGCTTTTATGCATTCTTATCCAGCTGCCACCCTATTTTAAACGGTCACCGGATTATCGAAATTATCTGGCAGCACTTCTGGATGAATTGGCAGGACTGCCCCTGGCTGTTGAATTTCGCCATGATTCCTGGGCAAATGACAAAGTATTTTCAGAACTTGAAAGACGAAAAGTGACCCTGGTATCTGTTGACGAGCCAGATCTGCCAAGCCTTTTTCCACCGCTTGATATAGTCACCAACCCAGACCTTTTTTACATCCGTTTCCATGGCCGGAATGCCAAAGGATGGCGCTCGGGGAACATGCAAAAACAATTTGACTATGATTATGCAGACTGGGAACTTAAAAAATGGGCTGCAACCATTCAAAAATCCATGATGGCCGATGCCCAGACGGGTGGTATTTTTTTTAACAACCATGTCCGGGGCCAGGCTCCAAATAATGCCCTGCGGTTGATCGCACTGTTGTTGAACAAAAAGACAAGAACAGGACGATAAAATTTTATTAAGTTTTTTTATAAGGTAACAAAATGGCGCGCTCCATCATTCATTTAAATATTGCAGATTTTGCTGTTGCTGTGGAAACCAACATGCAACCCTCCCTTAAAGGATACCCTTTAATTATTGCCCCCCAGGGCGCACCCCGAGCCGTGGTGTATGACATGAGCGATGAAGCCTATAAAGAAGGGATCAGAAAAGGCATGCCCTTGGCTCGTGCAAAACGAATCAATAAAAAAATCGAAATCCTGCCGCCGAAGTTTAACTTCTATGAACGGGTCATGAAAGACCTTTTAAAAGAAACCTTTGCCTTTACTCCATTGATCGAATCAGGGACATCAGACGGCCATATCTTTCTGGATGTTTCAGCATCTGGTCGGCTTTTCGGTCCGTCTGTTGATGTGGCATTCAAGCTTAAAAAAGCCTTTAAAAAAAAATTTTGCCTGGATCCTATCTGGTCGGTAGCCACAAATAAACTGGTGGCAAAAGTGGCCACCCGCGTGGTCAAACCCATTGGAGAATATATTGTTGCCCCAGGAGACGAAAAATCCTTTCTTGCACCATTGCCCATCCATCTGATTCCAGGGCTCGAAAAACCGGATCTGATCAAGCTGCGTGAATTCAATCTCTTATTTATCTCCCAGGCAAGATCCCTTTCCCTTGAGCAGCTTCAGGTGCCATTTCTTCACAAAGCATCTTTAATATATGATCGAATCAGAGGGATTGACCCTGAACCTGTCACAGCCTTTAGTGAAAACCATGCCATCATCCGGGCAGATCATGAGTTCAGTGATGACACCAACAATGCCGCACTGCTTCGAAAAGCGCTGTATCTCATGGTGGAACAAATCTGTAAAACCCTGCGCAACCGAAACCGTCACGGATCTGCCACAAAAATTATCCTCTCATATTCAGATGGGATGCAAAGCACCTCCGCGTTAAAACTTAAGCCCTCCACATCCAATGATATGACCATGTTCAAAAAATGCGCCCACCTTTTAGATAAAGCATGGACCAGAAGAGTCCGCATCCGCCACATGCGCCTGATCTGCGAAAAACTTTCCCCAAAAGCGGTGCAAACAGAACTCTTTGCCCAAAAGACAAAGGAGGCCAAACAAGCAGGAATTATCCAGACCATGGACAATATCCGCAAAAAATTTGGAAAAAATGCTATCCAGCCTGCATTAACACTTATCCCGGATATTTCATAACAATATTAAGGCCTTAGATGATCCCATTAAACACACGATCCCATTATTCATTTATGTGGGGAACCACATCTGTAAAACATCTTTGTCAAAAAGCAAAAACCCTTGGGTATCAAAAAATCGCCCTTACCGATACAGATAATCTATGCGGCATGTGGCCCTTTATCAATGCCTGTAAAAATGAAAACTTAACCCCAATTATTGGTGCGGAAATCACAGACCCTGTCACCGCCCACAGAGCGGTCTGCCTGGTGAAAAATAACAACGGATACAGCCATCTGACCCAATTGATCACCCAGCGCCATATGGACAAAAACTTTTCACTCAAAACTGCCCTTCCAGACCTTTCAAAAGGACTTGTGGTTTTGACCAGGAATCAGGATCTTTTGCCATTCTGGCATGAAAATCAGGTGGACCTGGCCGTGAACCTTGCCAGGAATCCATTACCGCAGCAGCACAAGCTATGCATGACAGCAAAAAAACTTTCCATCCCTATGGTGGCAACACCTGGCAGTTTTTTTTTAAACAAAAAAGATGCCGCCATCCATCAGATGCTTCGGGCAATAGATAAGAATACCTGCTTAACTCGCCTGACCCAAACAGATATAGCACCAGATACCTCATTTTTAGCCTCGCCAGATGAATACCACCAAAAGTTTGCCATCCATCCTTTGTCCATCAAAAACACAATCACCCTGGCTGAAAAAATAGAGTTCCAAACGCCCAATTTTGGAATTGTTATGCCACCCCTGAAAAAAAACACGACACTAACTGCAGAACAGCTTCTATACAAAAAAACAATGCGTGGGGCTAAAAAAAGATATGGGGCAAGCCTGTCATCCCGAGTGCTGAACAGAATAGATCATGAGCTCACTATTATCCAGCAAATGAACTTTTGTGAATATTTTCTGGTGGTTCAAAGTATTGTCAAAAGAGCATCACGCATCTGCGGCAGAGGCTCAGGAGCTGCTTCCATTGTTGCCTACTGCCTTGAGATCACCAATGTGTGCCCCATAAAATATAATTTGTATTTCGAACGATTTTTAAATCCAGACAGAAAAGATCCCCCAGATATTGATATTGATTTTGCCTGGGATGAAAGAGATGATATTTTAAACTGGGTGCTTTCTAAATTTAAAAATCATGCAGCCATGGTATCCAGCCACATCTTGTTCCAACCCAGGATGGCGGTCAGAGAAGTGGCCAAAGTCTTTGGGCTGCCAGATGCTGAAATCGGAAAAGTCTCCAAACGGCTTCCCTGGTTCTGGAAACTTAACGAGGCAGAAGATGATTTTTTAGACAGAATCCAACAGCGGCCTGAATTCAGGTTCATGGATTTCCCCCAGCCCTGGCCAGACATCATGCGCTATGCTCAGGCAATCATTGGCACCCCAAGATATCTTTCCGTCCATCCGGGCGGCATTGTCATCACCCCTCACCCCATTGACACCTACGTTCCCATTGAAAAAGCCCCTAAAGGCGTACCCTTAATGCAATGGGAAAAGGATGCCACTGAACAGGCCGGCCTTGTCAAAATTGATCTATTGGGCAACAGAAGTCTTGGTGTGATCCGGGACAGCATTGAAAGTATAAAAGAAGTAACCGGCACCTTCGATGATTTCAATACCCTTGATCCTGAAGATGATTATGAAACCCAGCAAAATGTAGCCCAAGGCAACACCATGGGGTGCTTCTATATTGAAAGCCCTGCCACCCGCCTTTTACAAAAAAAATCAAACATCGGGGATTTTGAACACATCGTGATCCACTCTTCCATTATCCGACCCGCAGCCAATGAGTTTATCCAGGAATATTTAAAACGCCTTCATACAGGTCTTTGGGACCCCATTCACCCCCTTATCGAAAATGTCTTAGACGAAACCTATGGCATCATGGTCTATCAAGAAGATGTGTCCAAAGTTGCAGTGAAAATGGCTGGATTCTCTCATGCCCAGGCGGATGGCTTAAGAAAAATCATGTCTAAAAAAGATAAGGAACAAGCGCTTGCAGACTATTATGACCGGTTCAAAAATGGGGCCCTTAAAAAAGGGGTTTCTTCAAAAGACATTCAAAAAGTCTGGGCCATGATCACCAGTTTTTCCGGGTACTCTTTTTGCAAACCCCACAGCGCATCCTATGCGCGGGTATCCTTTCAGGCAGCCTATTTAAAAACCCATTACCCGGCCCAATTCATGGCTGCTGTTATTAGCAACCAAGGCGGCTTTTATTCCACATTTGCCTATGTATCTGAAGCCAGGAGATTGAATGTCAACATTCTTAATCCAGATGTCAACCACAGCAACATTCAATGGAAGGGATATCATTCCAACCTGAGAGTTGGACTATTATCCATTAAGGATCTTTCAGCAAAAACCATGAAAAAAATTTTAACTGAACGCAAAAAAGCTAAGTTTTCAAGTCCTGAGGACTTTTTTGCACGGGTTTGCCCAAGAGAAGATGAAATACGCGCCCTGATCCACAGCGGCAGCCTCAATTCAATCGACGTTAAAAAAAATAGAGCTACACTTTTGTGGGCCTTTGCAGCCTGGCAAAAACAAAAGAAAAAAATAGATGACTCGCCCTGCCTTTTCGATATAAATCACTTTAGCCTCCATCCTCATATTGCACTTACACCCGATCTTCCAAAAGAAAATCAGGTTGAAATGCTTCGACGAGAATTTAGTGTACTGGGATTTTTATGCGCCTGCCACCCCATTATCCTGTTCAAAAACATTATCCAACAATACAACACTGTCAAAGCAAAGCATTTACCAAAATTTATCAATAAAAAGGTCACCTTTGCCGGATGGCTTATCACAGGAAAAGTGGTTAAAACCAAACAGGGTGACCCCATGAAATTTTTAACCTTTGAAGATGAAACCGGTATAGTTGAAACCATCTTTTTCCCAAAACCATATGCACTTTTTTGCCATATGCTGGATTATGGAAAACCCTACCTGATTTACGGTAAACTTGAATCAAACTGGGGCGCTATTACCCTTACCGTAGAAAGAACCCGTCCAATTTCTTTTTTAAAAGAAAAAATTTAAATAAAGATAAAGGTTTATACTAATTGCAATTTAGTTCAGAATCTTCTATAGATACGCTAAACAAGCTATCAACGACATCACACATTGGAAGTGACAGAGCGGAGCTATGGGTAATGCTTTCCTTTATCCAATTTCAGTCACAGGCACAAACAATACAAAGCAGTACTCAAAAATCTCGAATAGCGAAATAATATAAGATCTATCTTTAAAAATTGAGCCCTTCAATTGGACTTACGATACGGTTGATATCCTTGTCCATCACATGAGTATAGCGCTCAGTGGTCTTGACATCCGCATGGCCCATTATTTCCTGCAACACGCGGATATTGATCCCGCTCTCCAGCATTGAAGTGGCAAAACTATGCCGCAAAGTATGACAGGTGACAATCTTATCAATACCAGCTCTGTGCGCCGCCCTTTTCACAGCCTTTTGCAAGCCGGATTCCATAATATGGTGCCTTCTTTCCCGGCCTGATCTGGGATCGATGGAACGTTTTTTCGATGGAAAAACATATTGCCACTGAGTTTCCAAAGCAGCCTTTTTATATTTCCGACCTAAAGCTTGCGGAATATACACTTCACCAAAGCCTTCTTCAAGATCATCGTGATGCAGGGATTTGACACGTTGGATATGGCTTCGCAGTTCTGGAATAATCGGCTCAGCCAGGATGCTACTTCGCCACTTGTCACCCTTGCCGAGCACGTGAATCCGTTTTCGATCAAAATCAAGATCTTTGATTCGAAGGCGCACGCATTCCATGAGTCGCAGGCCGGAACCGAAAAGGATTTTGGCCATTAAGGAGTGGGTTCCATCGATGTATCTGAAAAATCGTTTTATTTCCTCTATACCAATTACGGTGGGCAATTTGGGCTTTTTTTTCGAACGAGCCGGTTGAATTTTCCCATCCAGTGGAAGATCCAATACCTCGCGGTAGAGAAAAACAAGCGCGTTGAGTGCCTGTCGCTGCGTTGAAGCCGACACCTTGCCATTGACCGCCAAATCAGATAAAAAGCGTTCGATATCAGGGACACCAAGATTTTGAGGATGTATTTTCGTACCGAAAAAACGAATATACCGCAGTATCCATTGGGTATAGGTTTGTTCAGTTCGATATGCGTAATGATGGTATCGCATAACCTCCCGGACCTGATCCATTAACTTGAACTTTGGGTTGGGTCGAAATTTTGGTTTATTTTCCATATTTAGTATGATAGTAGCGTAATAAGAGGAAAGCAATAAAAATTTATTTTAAGTGGGCTGACTTTCTCATATTTTTGACTTAATATCGCAATAAGTGGAAAAAGTATGGCATATATAACAGTCAATATCATGGAAAGTTTCCACTTATTAACACTGTTTTTGGTGCGGCGCAGACCGCTCAACTCAATGTTTAGGCATATAAGAAGATGGAGCAAATTTATTGGATAAACGTACGTGATAAGCCTGCATTTCTAGTCGCAGTAATGAAGGAGTTATCGGGAGATGAATCCTATATTGAGTTCCAGGGGGATTTATCTCGCTGTGATTTTTCGGATGTCGGAGGGGTGCCAGTAGCAGCGGATGTGAACCGTCGAGATAAAGGGGCTTTAAAGGTAGTTTTGGCACTTACAACTGAAAATATTAAACCTATATTGAAACAGGTATTACCAGAAGCAAGAGTAGTACATCAAATTGAAGATATTTCAATTATAAAAAATAACGAAGAGCAATTATTGATTGGTGATTATTTTCACAATGAGTGTATTAGTGTTGCTCCAATGCTATCGATAGAGTTTTTATCCACGCTTAAAGAAAATGGTATTATTAGAAAAATTCAAACAGATGCAGAAGCAAAAGCAAAATATTTATAGTTCAATGCCTAACCAGTGGCTCAAATCGACCTCGCTATC
>JAAEKY010000660.1 GCA_024227235.1 Desulfobacteraceae bacterium
AAGAACCGTTTGTTGGAAAAAAGATTTCATATCACGTTTGCAGCCTTGGATCATTGGGATCGATACAGGTTCAGGATTTTCCTTTGCGTTATTTTTTTAACCTGGCTGGATATTGAATTCTATAATCAGTCTTCTCCCAGCAAATACGCCTCGGTAAAAATGGGATCGATCTTATGGTAAAACTCAAGCCAGACCAGGAATTTGCCCCGCACCCGGGGGTATTGATTCATGATTTTTTTGAACTTTTCAGGATAAGTGAAGATCATGGCGGAATATTCGTTGAAGTCGTTTTCAAAATTGGTTTGGCCATAGGTATTTAAAAAACCTTTTTTATAGTCGATTTCGGTTCCGATCAAGGAACTGGAATTATACGTTTTCAGAATTTCATCACGCTTAAGTTTATATAGATAGACGAAATCCTCTGGGTTTTGATCGAACCAAGGGTTGAGTAGCAATGTGTGGCTCTTCAACAGTAAAGAGCTGAATTCATGATGAAAAGTATGTATTGCCTGTTTGTCATTATTTTCCCCGTCGTCGACCAGATAAACGACACGCTTAAAAGGATCATAGGACCCTGAGCATAGAAACCCTCTATCTTCTATTTCTTTGGCAAAATGTATCGCACTGAGATATCTTTTTATTATCTGAATTGGATACT
>JAAEKY010000661.1 GCA_024227235.1 Desulfobacteraceae bacterium
GGAGATCGCTTTTTAATCATCCGTTCAACCATAACCGTAAGGGTATCTAAAATGGGAAACCCGATGATCGGCAAAGCAAGGATTTTGCTGTAAGGCGTATTGGTCTGGGTTAATACAATGGCAAAAACAATAGATAAAAATCCCAATAACTGACTGCCCGCATCCCCCATAAATAAAACAGCCGGATGCGTATTATACCTTAAGAACCCTGCAATCCCCCCCACCACAGCAATGCCCATGATCGCAATGGCCATATTGCCACATTTATAAGCTAAAAAAACAATTAAAATAAAACTGAGCATGGATATCCCACCTGCCAGTCCATCTAATCCATCCGCAAGATTAATGGCATTGGTCACCCCCAAAATAACCAGCAAAGTCAATGGAACAGAAAAATACCAGGGCAGGATACAATCAGCCGGAGCCAATACACCAAGACAGGTAATCTTCACGCCCCCAAAAAAAATAACAATTAAAGCCGCCAAAATCTGTGGGACAATCTTTTGCCTTGCCCTTAAAGGCCGGATATCATCAATGAGCCCAAAAACAACAATCACAATAGCGCCCATTAAAACAGAACTGACAAAATGATCTTTTGGCAACCAGATAAGAATAGGAACAAATGCACCAATGGCTATGGATATCCCGCCCGTTTTGGGCATGGGGGTCACATGTACTTTCCGTTCATTGGGAATATCCACAATATGCATTCTGAAAGCCAACCGCTTAAATACCGGCACCAGTGCAATGGTTAAAAACAACGATAAAATAAAGACTGTAAATAAATTCATATTTTATTCATGTAACTTCTGAAGTGACATCATTATTGACCTGGAATAATATTGATATTGGAAGCGCAAAATATCGGTGCCTGCCTTCTCCAAATGGCATTAATTTGGACCCTGTATAAAAAACAAGCCCGTATTTAAATTGATCCATGGTCAATTCAGCAAGCTTCTTCAACCCTTTAAAATCATTTTTCCGTATAGTATTAGAAGCTTTTACTTCAATGCCGATCAAACTCCCGTCGGCCTGCTCTAACACAATATCAACTTCATTTTTCCTTTTATCACGGAAATGATACAGATTCATGGTTTCTTTTGCCCACATCATATGCTTGTAACACTCCATAACCATAAAACTTTCAAGCAAACCGCCGTAAAAAAGAGAATTTAATACTTGCTGTTTTTTATTTAACCCAAGCAGATAGCATGCAAGCCCGGTATCAACCATGTGCAGTTTTGCCATACCAATACTCTGCCGCCTTGCCTGGTTTTTTACATATGGATGAATACGTTTTACAATAAACATCCATTCCAATGCCTCAACATAAGATTTAATTATTTTATCATTTTGACCCAGGTCATTGGCAATACTGGCATACTTCAATAAATTACCACATAATCCAGCAAGATATGGAATTAGCGCTTCAAGCTTTGTATGATATTCACCTTTTGCCGAATAAATACTATCAAAATCTTTAAATAATCGCCCCTGTAGATATGATTGAAACCAAATCTGCCTTGCACGGGGTCCTTTTCCCTGTAATTCCGGATACCCGCCATCGAGCAATGCCTGTGCCAGATCCCCACGGCTTAACTCAGGAAGTTTTAAAGGTACCGACAAGTTTTGGGCGGATAATAAATCAATCAGATTAAAATCGCCACCTGTTTTTTCAGTCACAGACAAAGGATATAGTTCCATTCTTGCCATATGCCCGGGCAATGCTTCTTGAGTCCTGGCAGATTTGAAAATATCAGCAGATCCTGTAAGAAAAAACTGTCCCCGTTTATTCACAGGAAGCAAATCAGAAGCCAATTTAATTGCTTTAATTAATTCAGGGGCATATTGAAATTCATCAAGAACCACCGGTTGATTTTTTAAGTTGTCTATAAAACCATGTGGATCATACTGAGCTGAAGCAAACGCAGTCTGGTCATCCAATGAAACATATTGCATATTTGTATCATCTGCAATCTTACGCGCCAATGTTGTTTTCCCAGCTTGTCTTGGCCCTGTCAGATACAGTATCCGAAATTCATTCAACACCTCTCTAAGAACTGATTCGCACTTTCGCTTATACATGCCGGTTATCCATCTATCTGCTTTTATTTTACGAAAAAAACCTTTTAATAATACGAGTTATACCAGACAATAATCCAAATTATACACTTTTTCAATACTCAATCACCATTCTCTTACAATTTTGAATTTGAAATGCAAAATTGTAAGAGAATTAATACAAAAATCCGAACATCCATAAAGGTATTTTGGCATTCATCCCATGTTCAATATTATCCAGAGCCAGGTATGAATCAGGGATATCTTTGATCTGTTTAAACGTTTTGCCTTTACCACCCACCTCAAAAAGGTTTTTATTATCCACGATAAAATCACCTTTTGGCGGAATGGCAATACTGTGTTCTTCCTGAAGAATACACGTAAAAAATATTTCCCTTATCGTACCGGAATTGACAGTTTCTTTATCACAGATTGCAAGCGCCTGGTTTGGATTGTTTAAATAAATCTTTTCAGGTTTCTCGAGCCCTTTGATACTTTTATTTTTTTTTGACAAACACGTAATGGCTCGCCCATCCTCTAAATAGTTTAAATAGGTTTTCAGTGTTCTTTCATCGCCGACCTCAACGATTTGTTTTAACCGTTTCATATCTGGTGTAAACGGAGCAGACCTTGCTATCGTTGAAAGCAGCATTTTTAATTTCTTGATACTGATACCTGCCAGTCTGGGGTATATTGACAGCAAATCACTTTCTATTGTGGTGTGTAATCCCTGCTCCAGTGTTCTTAAATAGGTGGTTTCATCCGGATGTTCCAAAAAATAAGGGAAATATCCATGTCTTAGGTATTCTTGAAATAAAGGAAGTATTTTTAACTTTTTTTGATCCAATTTTTGGGTAACTTTATAAGAAAAGCTTTCATGATCGGTCAGGATAGATTCCATATTAAGAACAGATAATTCAATTTGATATTTTAACTCAATAAATTCTCTTAATGAAAGGCCTGTCATACGATAAACAACAGCTCTTCGGCTCAGATCATGGCTGCCTTTATGAATTTCTAAAGCAGAACTGCCGGATACGATAAGCTTGATATCCGGAAAAGAGTCATAAATGCTTTTTAGTTCCCTTGACCAGTTCGGGTATTTATGAATTTCATCAAAACACAAAAGCTGTCCGCCATAATTCACAAATTCCTCAGCAATTTCATACAGAGAATAACCCACAACTATAAAATGATCCACAGGGACATACAAAGCTTTTCGACTTGCAATATCTTTTTCAATAAATGAATAGATATATTGAATCATTACTGTAGTTTTTCCAACACCACGTTGTCCTGTAATTATGGAAAATCGATTTTTTAACGCATGCTTTTTTAAAAAGTATCTTTTGAATGGACGATTAAAAGAGCTTAAAATGGTTCGATGGTGACTGAATAATTTTTCGATCATAAGTTACATCCTGTTTTAGTATTTAAAAACTAAAATATACCAAACAAAATAGTATTGCAATACCTTATAGCTCAAATCTTTAACTTGAAGGTCTCTCATAATTCATTAAACGGCAGTGCAGAAACACCATCGCCCAGAGGCAACCTGATATCTCCCGGGTGCACCACATATCCTGGAAGTACTTTTTTGCCATAATCTTTTCTAAATATTTTTATTGATTTTGCATAAACTGATTTTGGCGTAGCCGAGAGTTTCACTTCAATCGGAACTAAATTCCCACCCGTTTCAACAACAATATCCACTTCTGAACCCGTTGATGTTCGCCAAAAATACAATAGAGGATCAATCCCCTGGTGAGTCAGTGTCCTGATAATTTCAATAACGACTGCGGTTTCCATAATTGCACCGCCCATAGGACCTGCCGCAGCATGTTCAGGATCTTTGAGACCTGTAAGGTAACAAAGCGTGCCCACATCAGAAAAATAAATCTTAGGGCTTTTCACCAGGCGCTTACCCGTATTTGTAAACCATGGCTTTAAAACAATCACCTGGTAAGTGGCTTCAAGTATA
>JAAEKY010000662.1 GCA_024227235.1 Desulfobacteraceae bacterium
GAATATGGCCCAAGGGTTAGATTAGCAAAAGTCTTTACCGACCTTGATCTCACAAAAGACAAGCCTAAAACATTTGGTGTCAAACAATTTTGTGAGATATGTAGAGCCTGTGCCGATGCTTGTCCTGGAAAAGCTATATCTAAAACCCCCACCACCACAGACAAAGAAAACAAACCACACAATGACTGTAATAACCCGGGTGCAGACAAGTGGTTCAACAATCATCAAAAATGTCTCCAGTTCTGGGGGGAAAGTTGGACTGAATGCGGAGTCTGCATTTCAGTCTGTCCCTATAACAAGCCCCAGAAGTGGAATCACGATGTTGCAAAAATGATGACCCGTGTGCCTGGTGTGAACCGTATAATTCGATACCTTGATCATGTTTTCGGATATGGCAAAGCCCATAGCGAACAACTAATGAAAGATTTCTGGCATAAAACAATTTAAAAATAAAGGAGTGAATCATGTTACAGACATCGATACTTGTTATATTTTTTCTGACAGGCACCCTTGCAGGTATATTCTTGAGCAATATCCCTGCCCTTAAAAGAAAATACATTATTAAGTGGTATGCATGGATAATGATGATAACCGGCATTGTCATATTACTTTTTACCATTGCCTGGTCACTTTCATCAGTTGTTGAAAATGAACCTCAATCGGCAGGTATGAGCCTGATCGTTTTTGGTGTACCTGGGCTCTGCTTACTCCTATTTACAAAAAGGATACTGATAAAGACGGACACTAATATATAATTAAACACTTATTCAAGGAATGATATTCTTTTCAACGCCACATTGGTTTGGCGTTGAAAATTATGTCATAATTTTTATTGCAGGATCATTGCCTCTTTATAAATAAAGATGAAGGATATAACAGCTAAAATACAAGAGAAAAAATCAAACCACAACTCCTGGTTATCACAAGGAATAAATTGGTTTGTAATCATATCCCTTATTGGAGCCTATATCTATGGAGTTTCCAGCAATACAGTTCATCTTGATGAAAATATCCAATTAATTTATCCGAAAAAAGAACTGACTCGATTCAACAGGTATCCCATAATTTATTCTGACCACAATCTTGTGACCGGTATAGATGATTATATTGCAATTCGGGAAGAACAAGGATGGGGTGGCCCTTTTTTTATTGCAACACAAATCAATTCCAAAGGGAAAATACTTAATATCCATGTACTTGAACATCGGGAAACACCTGCGTTTTTTTTAAAATTAACACAAAGTGAATTTTTTGAACAGTTCAAGAATATGCCCGTTGATTCACCTTTTGGAATTGAAGAAGATATAGATGGCGTTTCCGGGGCCACAATTTCATCAAAGGCATTTGCCAGGGCAATACAGAACACCAGCAGGGATGTAGCCAGTTTAGCCCTTAATCTTGTTATTCCATCTAGAAAAATCCAATGGAGTATTAATGCCAAAGAAATAATTTTATTGACTCTGTTTTTAATGGTATTCATCGGAGCCAGTTTTAAAAAACCAAACGTTCGCTTTTTTACCATGGCATTGGGGATTATATTCCTGGGATTCAACTTTAGTTTTCCTTTATCAATTGCACAGATTTCTTCAATATTTCTTGGCTATTTTCCCTTGTTCTGGGAAAATGGTTTGTGGTGGATACTTGTAAGTCAAATTTTTTTAATGATATTGCTATATGGCAAGAACCTTTATTGCTCATGGCTTTGTCCCTTTGGCGCTTTACAGGAATTTTTAAACAGAATCAGTGGAATCAACTTAAAATTACATCCAATAGTGAAACAATACGGCTCCAGTACTGGAAAATTTTTAACATGGTTATCATTAATGATTATTTTTATTTCTCGGAACCCTTCCCGTGGTAGCTATGAACCTTTTGCGGCAATGTTCAGTTTCCAGGGTACAGGAATTATATGGTATATCCTGCCACTCATCCTGCTCACATCTTTTTTCATACGACGTTTTTGGTGTCGTTTTTTTTGTCCTGTGGCCGTGGCACTAAATATAGGCTGTCGTGCACGTAGCAAAATTTTAAAAAAAGGAAGTGTAAAATGATTTCCTCGAAAAAAAATAATAAAAAGCAGGAATACTTCAGCCTTATTTTGAGTGTTGTAGTTTTTTTACTTATCCTGTTGTATATTTGCAAGTTGGCTATTGGACCATGATAATACGGTCTTGATTGTATTAACTAATATATGGTGATGTTGAAAACATGACTGGGGGTAAACTAGCAACTGAATTGATAAAAACAAATTTTGATACTCATACTTTGGACTATCTCAAAAATAGAATCTTCCCAATGACATAGTGATAGGACAAGACTATTATTAATAGCCTCCCCTTACCAAATAAAATGAGGCACTAAAATCCTGAAATAAAATTACAATGATGATGAAACTCTTTTATCCATGATATCAAAAGTGTCTTTTTCTTTCTCAATACCAATAAATCGTAGCCCATTTTTCAATGCAGAGACTCCTGTGGTACCTGTGCCAGCCATAGGGTCTAGAACAATCTCATTTTTCATTAAAAGCAAAGGTAAAAAATAATCTGGAACATCAATACTTTGTTGCCATTCATGAAAATCCTTTTCCCTTACTGACTGCATGCAATCATTAAGTTGATTTACTGTGTTAGTAATTTCCCCTTTGCTAAACACCAAAAGTGGTTTCCAACTGATTTTCCACTCTTTTCCTTTTTTGGTGTGCTCATATTTAGATTTCCAGTAATTATGACTGTTTGAAACATTATGAGTGATAGCTATTATCCATTGATATGAAAGATGCTTCTCCATAGATTTGATAACATCTACCA
>JAAEKY010000663.1 GCA_024227235.1 Desulfobacteraceae bacterium
AATTTTTGATCATAGTGGTCCTCATTTTTATGCTCCAGGCGGTTTCTGAAGTTTAATTTCTCTTTGCTGGATGGTATATTCACCCAGAATATTTTCAACATCTTCTTCAATTACAAGACTGCTTTTCCCTATTTTAATAACCCTACCCGAGTTAAGACCGATGTAAGTACCAACTGTCAGGATATATCCTTTTCCAGAAGCATCCTCAACAAGAGCGCGGTTGCCTTTTGCCATTCGAATGATGGCGACCAGTTTAAGCTGATCTATTCCAATTTTCTCAAGGGGTGTTTTCGGCTCTCGTTTAATTCTTTTGGTTTTTCCCGATTTATCAACTTCCAGATTTACATTTTCATCTTTAAAAAGTGGTGAAAAGGGATCCAGACGCTTTTTAGGATCATAAATTCGATCTTTCAAAGCAATAACTTCTTTTTTGACTTCCGATCCCTTTTTCTCTATTTCTTTTTTAACCGCTTCCTTAACGGGCTTGTCTGTTTTTTGTTTGTCTTTTGATTTAGCGCTATTATCACTGATTGGAATTTTCTTTGAGATCACAGACACTTTCTTTGCTTGCCGTTCTTTCTTTTCATCACAGCCAACGACAAGCAACAATAGCGTCATAATTGCAACAATATGAAAGGTAAAGGCA
>JAAEKY010000664.1 GCA_024227235.1 Desulfobacteraceae bacterium
GGCTAGGCTACGGGATTGCATCTAAAGTGTTCATGGCATGGGTCATTATTTTTTTCCCCATCTGTATAAGCCTTTTAGAAGGACTTAAAAGCTGTAATCCGGAATTCAAAATATTGTTCCGGCTCATGGGCGCCTCTTTCTTTAAAACATTAAAGCTACTTTATTGGCCCTGGGCCTTGCCTCGCTTCTTTGCTGGTTTAAAGGTTGGAGTAACTGTGGCAACTATTGGTGCTGTGATAGGAGAGTGGGTAGGAGCACAACAGGGATTAGGTTTTCTAATGATCCAGTCCAATGCAAGACTTCAGGTCGATCTGGTTTTTGCGGCAATTCTTTGGCTGACAGCCATGGGTCTTACCATGTGGTGGATTGTTGGTATTTTAGAAAAAAAAATTATTAATTGGAAATAATAAAGGAAAAAACAACTTATGAAAAAAATGATTATTAGTATTATTCTGGTATTTACCTTTTTAACACACTCTGCTTTTGCAGGTGATACAAAATTCAACCTCATGCTGGACTGGTTCCCTAATGTTGACCATTTGCCAATTTATGTGGCCAAGGAAAAAGGGTATTTTTCAGATAATGGTGTTGATATTAATATTATCAGCCCTTCAGAAACATCAGATGCACTGAAACTTGCTGCCGCAGGTACTGTAGATATGGCTGTTTCCTACCAGCCACAGACCATAATTGCCGCAGATCAGGGTCTGAAGCTTAAGGTTGTAGCACCCCTGGTGGTTCACCCATTAACAACTTTGCTTTTTTTAGAGGGCAAGGGTATTAAATCTCCAGGTGATTTGTCCAATAAAAAAATTGGTTATACAGTACCTGGACTTATGGATGTTATGCTGAAGGCCTTTGCCACCATCAATGGCATTAAAGATTATACTCCGGTTAACGTGGGATTTACCATCCTGCCAGCCCTTGTTTCCAATAAGGTTGATGCTGTTATGGGACCGTTTAAAACCTATGAAACTGTGGGGATGGCGCAACATGGATATAAAGCTCAATTTTTTGAACTGGAAAAATGGGGTATCCCGGATTATGAAGAATTAATTTTTGTCTGCAGCCCAAAAATCCTTATGGAAAAACAAAATACAGTCAAAGGGTTTGTCAATGCCCTTGAAAAAGCATTGGTTTTTACAAAAGATAATCCCCAAGAAGCACTTGCAACATATCTGTCTGCTGTATCCCAGGCTGACAAAAAAATTGAAACCGCAGCATTTGAACTAACCTTGCCATACTTTGCGGTCAAACCAGAACACAATCTTGTAAAATGGCAGTCCTTTGCTGACTTTGCATTAAAATACGGACTCATCAAAAATAAAATGAATACCCAAAAACTAATACATATATGGAAATAAGGAGAATCCCAATGACTATAAATCCATCAAGTATTTTAAATGATATTGAAAAGATAAGAAAGAATGCTCCTCTGGTTCATAATATAAC
>JAAEKY010000665.1 GCA_024227235.1 Desulfobacteraceae bacterium
CCCTGGGACTCATCGGGTCGGGCAGTCTGTTGATTTGCTGCCGACCCGCTCATTGCGGTGAACTGATCCGAAGGTTGCAGGACCGATCCATTGCCGTGGCCGGGATCGGCCGGGTTCTGGGAGCAGGTACGGGCGTTGAGGCTTTCTATGATAGTGAGCCTGTGCAGTGGAAGCGTTTTAAAGTGGATGAGATTACCAGATTGTTTTAAATTCGATGCTGTGGGTATTATGTGGTATTTGCTCTAAATGTTTGATGGCACCCATCATCCTATTCTTGAAGTTCTTTCAAAAAGACTTCATTATAAAAAGTTTTATATAATTCTTTATTTGACATCCACTGTTCCCATATTTTTCGATAATACTCTTTAGTAATTTCAATTTTAATAATCTTATCGATTTCTTTCACAACTTTTTTACCAATCATTTTTTGAACACGCGATGTAACTGATAAGATAGGGCTCTGTTTCCTGGATAGGGAGGAAAATCAGTTTGTCGGCTTCTTCCGATAAAAAGAATTGTTTGAGCAGATATTGAA
>JAAEKY010000666.1 GCA_024227235.1 Desulfobacteraceae bacterium
ACCCCCTAAAAGAGCTGTTGGCATCTCAGGAGGCGACAAAACAAACAAATTCACTTCATCTTTCGCAAGTTTACTTGACTGTGGTTTAATAACAGGCCTTAAACCCTTTGCTCTAATTCCAAGCTGGAGTATTAAGTTATGCATAGAATACCATGAAGGAACAGCAATCTGTTTTCCTTTGAGATCTTCAAAACCCTTAATATTTGAATTTTGTTTCACTGTAATCGCACTTCCGTTAGTATGGTTCCATGCTATAACCTTAACAGGGATATTTTGCTTAAACCTCATCCATATTGGAATAGGAAAAAGCATATGCGTTAAATCAAATTTTCCTGTTAGAAACGATTCTGTAAGTACTTTCCATGATCGTACCATAATTGGTCTCTCAACCGCAAGTCCTTCCTGGGAAAAATACCCTAGAGCGTGGGCAATTAAAAGAGGGGTAGAATCAGTAATAGGAAGATATCCAATGGTAAAAGAAAGCTTGGCATTTCCTATGGATGGTAAAAGCATGCCAGATAATCCAAGCGCACTGTTTTTTAAAAATAGACGCCTTTTTTTAGATATTGGATCACAACCCATATGATTCTCCTAAAAAAGTGTTCTCTTTGCGAAATAAGATTTTTTAAACCTGTTTAAAATATCATTCCGAATATTTTTAAAAGATGAAGAAGCTTTGTCCCTAGGGTATTGGTCATCAATCTCAAATATTTCATGGATACCTGCAGGCTCGCCTCCGAGCAAAACTATTTTATTCCCTAATAAAATTGCCTCATCAATATCATGGGTAACAAATACTGCTGTAAATTGTTCACTCAACCATAAATTCACTATCTCTTCATGAATATGACTTTGAGTAAATGTATCAAGTGCTGCAAAAGGTTCATCTAAAAGAAGAACTTCTGGCAATCCAACAAGTGCTCTTGCAAG
>JAAEKY010000667.1 GCA_024227235.1 Desulfobacteraceae bacterium
AATATGGGAAAATGGAATCAGGAATTGGGGAAATGTAACTCTGTAAAAACTGGTTAACTTTCATCTAAAAGTTAACCAGTTGCTGGAAGTGCCGTCACTGATTCTGCACAGCTAATGTGGGCATACAGGGCCAGCCAATCAGATCTAATATTTCGCTAATGTTCTTATTCAAAATTTTATTCTAAGCAGTCAAAATAACTAGCTTTTCTATTTCATTTTGACTGAAGTCAACTCACCTTATAATTTCAACAGTACTGAATATATTGATTTTTTTTATTGACAAAGTATTCTTATTAAATTATTTTTAATTTGACCAGTCAGAATAAATAAAGCGAATTGGAGAAAATATGCCAAAAGTTGGGATGGAGCCTATCCGAAAAAATCAAGTGATAAATGCTACGTTAGGGTGCATTTCAGAATCAGGTTTTGAAAAATTGACGCTTGAGTCTGTAGCCAAAAAAGCTGGAATTTCCAAAGGTGTGGTTAGTTATTATTTTAAAGGCAAAGAAGATTTGATTCTTCAGTCCTTTCGTGCATTTCTGGATCATTATAATAAAAAAGTTGGTGAAGCACTAAGCAACAAGACATCAGCTTTAAAAATGTTGGAGGCAATGATTGATATTGTTGTCTTCCCCAAAACAACTCCTATGGAGCCTGAGTATTTAGAAAGCGATCCAGAATGTCAAGATAGAGAACAAACAACGATCACCTTACCTGAAGATCAGTATTTTAGTCTGCTGATCCATTTCTACTCCCGGATGAAGCAAAATATAAAACTCCAGGAAATCTATCAAGAGATATACCAGCAGTATCTGGATGGCATAATTACAATTTTAGAGTATGGAATTGAAAAAAAAGAGTTTAAATTCATAAATTTACTTCCCACGGCTTATGCAATTATGGCTCAAATGGACGGTATCATTTTGTATGAAGCCCTGGGGTTTAGGCCTTTGGGGAAAAGAGAAGTTAAAAAAGCTTACCAAGCTTATATTCAAAGTTTGCTCGCATAATAACTTTAAAAGTTGAAAAAAAGGGAACAGATTTAAGCCATTTTTTAGGAGGACAGATATGGAACAACAACATTCATTTAAAAAAATAGTAGGCTGGCTGACCATTATTTCAGTTCCTTTTGCCTTTACCAATTTTACATTAACCGGGATTGCAGGAGGCAATAATTCACAAGAATTTTCTGACCTTTACTTCTACTTAAATGCTGGAGTGGAAGCAGGCTATTTGATGAAATGGTCTTGGTTGGCCGATTTATTAGGGTATTATTTATTATTAGTGCCAGCAGTTTTTCTAATTCATTATTGGTTAAAGGCTAAAAATCCTTACTGGATGAGTGTTTTTACTTTTTGTGGTCTGGCCTATGTATTTTCAGGGTCTATTGGTGCCGCTATTTTGGCTAAGATTTGGCCTACTTTAATATCTGGTTATGCCAGTGCTGATGAACCGATTAAGGAGATTTACCGTATTGTTTTTATCAATTCAACACAAATGGTATACGGAGGAATCTGGGGCTATCTGGAATTTTTATTGGCCGGTATTTGGTGGGTTGGTATAGGCTTTACCATGAAACCGGAGCGCAAGGCATTAGGTATAGTTACAATAATTTTGGGGGTTTTAACTTTGGCAGCATTTGCTGGCGAAGTTTTTGGTCTAAAAAACATCGCTCTTATAGGATTGATGACATATCTGATTTTAGCTCCAGTATGGGCTTTCTGGTTAGGTATAAGTTTAGTTCGAGGAAAAGAAATACAGATCGAGAATCCTTAATCCAAAACGAAATAACAATTAATTGGATATGAAATGAAACCATTCGACACTTCATTACTCTATGTTTTAAGCGGTACCGGTAATACTTATCGGGTGGCGCGGTGGATAGAAGACTATTTTGAAAAAAATGAGATCAAAACCGCTCTTAAATTCATTGAGCATGCCGACCTGAAGGAAGATTTTAATAATTCTGGACGCCAATTGACAGCTGTCTTATTTCCCACCCATGGATTTATGCCGCCTTGGTCTATGATTAAATTTTTATTCAAAATGCCCCGGCAAAAAAATGCAAAGATTCTGAGCATTGCCACCCGTGGTGCCGTATGGATTGGACCTGTAAAGATACCGGGTGCAGCCGGTTTTGTAAACTTCTTTGCCGCATTGCTCCTCGTGTTTAAAATGAAAAATTTCTTTGGCAGGAAGCGCTCGTTCTGGACCTATCACTGCGAAAACTGTATGAGATGCATGGGGTATTGCAGGAAAAAGGCGGTTGAGGCTGGACACTCCTGGGCTTTTCTTCTGGCCTTTACCTTGGCTGTCCCTGTGTTCGCCAATATAACGACTGGGTTGACTAATGTTTTTTATATGAAAGTCCGGGCAAATCAAGTCCGGGCTTTCAATGTTGGTTGTGGGCGAACCCAGAGTAATGATGGTCCGCCCATGGCGGTTATATGAAACACCCATCAACGTCTTGTAATTATAGGGTTTCATGTTTCGATGAGGCCGGGAGCAAATACCATGCTCCGGCCATGCCGGTTATAG
>JAAEKY010000668.1 GCA_024227235.1 Desulfobacteraceae bacterium
ATATTTCTCTGATTTTCTGTTTCCACCATGAGTTCGAGGTTTGAGTTTTTTGAAGAAAAACTCAAACCTCGAAAGTTAAAATAAGCTGTGAACAAGTCTATACCAACTAGGAATCGAAATCAATTACTCTGCCCTTGATTCTGTTGGTTGTTTCGTATGGACAAATTTCCGAAACATCAAAAATAAAAAGTACTTGATATTTTTGATAAAGCCAACATATAATAGTCTTCATTATTTTATGGCTGGAAACTTAGCAACTGTTAATTATTTTTTGGATAAAATTGAAGGGTGCCTTTTTAAAAAAAAGGTGGACATTTCCGCTTGACTGCACTAGCTATCGGTATAATGCGTTAGGGCAGACTAATACCTTAGTTGTACCTCATTCATTATATAGTGCTTTAGGCACAACGAATGAGGAGAGACGGCATACTTTTTGAGGCATAAGTACCAGAGTCAACACTTCCATCAAAGAGCAACAGCAAATTGATGAACTTAACCAACGGTTGGAACAGAAATAACGTGAGATTCGCTTAATTATGCTTATTTGTTATCATGGTTGTACTAAACATGTTATTAAAAAGTTATTATCAGGAGAAATAGATATTTCTCTTGGTGGTGGAGAATCACTGCCATTAAGTTTTCGAGTCGAGGCTAACGTTTTTTTAAAGAAAAAACGTTAGCCTCGACTTGAGTTTTTTTTTCAAAAAAACTCAAACCTCGAAAGGAATATTTATTGGAATCCATTCGAGGTTTTAGTTTTTTGAAGAAAAACTAAAACCTCGAATCCTTCAGATTTGGATTATTTCGCTTAAATATCAAACACTTCCAAATCTAAAGGTTTGGAGACTCCAAGGCTTAACTTAATGGCATTGGGTGGA
>JAAEKY010000669.1 GCA_024227235.1 Desulfobacteraceae bacterium
TGTGTAAACTAAAGCAGGAAAGTCAAAAAGATGTACGGGAAGCGAGACAAAACAAGAGCATCTCAAAACTTAAACCCATGGAGCTTGACTTTATTGGACTCAAAACTTGTTATTATTAACTTCAATGATCTTAGTGTCTAGAAATACAGTAGGGAATCTATAAACTCGGACTTTTTGTTAAATTTTGGTCCAAATTAGGGCATTTAAGATCAGTGAGGCCTTTTCTATTAATCCAGGCAGGTGGGGCTTGGTCTAAGCTTTCCATACTGGTCCTGGACTTTGATTTTGGGCAAAAATTGCCTGAATTATGGCCCTGGGAAGGAGGGAAACTTGAGCTGCCATAAATTTTAACTCACTTTTGCTGCTTTTATCCCAGATTTTGGCTACATAATGGTTTGAAAAGTGATTTTTGATTGAAAATCTATATTCTCCTTGAAATTATCATTCTGAAACACACCTTGATTGTCCATTTTCGGCTTAAAATGGGCACTTTATGAACAATTGAAAAATTATTTCAAGGAAAACTTAAGCTTTTTTTTAGAAGGGAAGATAAATTTTGAGCATTTTGGAAGCTCCAGTTTCTCTCTTTCTCAGGGCCATAACTCAGGCATTTTTTGTCCAAAATCAAAGTCCAGGACCAGTATGGAAAGCTAAGACCAAGCCCTAACTGCCTGTATCAAAAGAAAAAGGCCACACTCATTTTAAATGCCCCAAAAAGCTAACTGAACAAAAAGTCCGAGTTTATAGTTCCCCTACTGTATATAGGATGGACATGACTAAATACAAATTACATGTATGTAAATATCTTGTATCTACATTGTACATCGCCAATGTATGTACATCTCTTTGTTACTGCATCCAAGGGTCATAAAGAAGATAGATTTTAATAAAGGACATCAATTATGTATCTTGTAAACTCTTTTATCATGAATAAAGCAATGACAATTTTGCATTGCATTGACCACGTTGAAGAATGTGTGTTTGTCTAGAATTTAGAA
>JAAEKY010000670.1 GCA_024227235.1 Desulfobacteraceae bacterium
CATCAAGGAAGTCGATATAATAATGGGATCCATAGCTTCTTCGGTTGAAGAACAAACAGCTACAACCAATGAGGTTACCAGAAATGTTGCAGAATCAGCAGATTCAGCAGATTCTGTTGCAAAAAATATTAATCTTGCAGCAAATAAAGCAGAAGAAGTGGCAGAGAGTATGCGGCAGGTTATGGATCTTGAAATGGGCGTTTCAGATAATTTGAGCCAGACAGCAGTCGCCGTACAAGAAATATCCAAAGATGTTACGGTTTCATCTCAGACCGCTCAAACCGTATCAGAGAATTCAGAAAAACTTTCCAGAATGGTGAATGAGATTTTAGAGGGGTCAATGTCTCAAAAAGAGCAGACAGATCAATTGGCCCAGATTGCTGTGAAACTCAAACAATTAACAAAAACATTCAGGATATAAATTTAGAGATAATTAAAATAGCTAAGATGAATTCAATACGGCTCGATCATAAATTTCAATATGTAACGTTCAGGTTAGCCCATAACCTGATCGGGATTAATATCCTGGATATAAGGGAAATCGTTCCTTATATAAAAATTACTAGAATCCAACAAGCTCAGGAATTTATTTTAGGACTGATAAATTTAAGGGGCCAGATTTTAACGATTCTTGATGTTGGCGTTTTATTAGGGCTTGAAAAAAGGAAAATTCATTCTCAGAGCCATATTATTATGTTTAAACACAAAGATGTTGGATTTATTGTAGATCAAATTGGTGATGTGATTGGTGCTGATAAAAAAAATATTGAATCTATCCCTGCCAATATTGAGCCAGGTACTAAAAAATATATGGAAAATATCATTAACCTGCCTGAAGAAGTTTTAATGATATTAGATGCAAAAAAAGTATTGTTGCACACTCAAACGGATGATGAGATGTCCAAGGAATACTCATGAGCAATGAAAACCATGATTCTTTAGATGCAATGTCATCAGAATTTATTGCCGAGATAAAAGATGACTTGGCCAGTTTGGAGCCAGATCTTCTGATCATGGAAGAAAAAGGAGCCAATGTTGATGGCGAATTAATCAATCATGCATTTCGATCCATTCATAGTATTAAAGGCGGTGCAGGCTTTATTAATTTTGAAGCACTTTCAAACTTGAGTCATGCCATGGAAAATGTGCTGATGAGAGCCAGAGAGAAAAAATTAGTTATCACTTCCAAAGTCGTTGATGCCCTTCTTTCAGGCTTTGACAAAATGAAACTCATGGTTGATCTGATCGGAACTGACAAGACCCGAGACTATGAAGAGGAGATAGAAAATCTTCATCGCGTTCTTGATATAGAACCGCCTGAAAAAACACAGGGTAGGGTTAAACAGAAGGCAAAATCCAAATCTCTTGAAAAGACCAAGCAGCTTAAACCTATAGAAAAGAAAAAAAAGTCTAAAAAACAAATCAAAGAAAAAAATGGTAACCTTCAGACGGTTAAACCTCTTTCAGAAAGCGCTATTTTTAAAGGCAAACAGTTTTTTGTTGATAAGAAAAGGTTAGAGAATGCATTAAGTAGTCAAAAATTTGTATATGCTGTAAAAATAGGTTTTGAAAATGATCTTGCTGCCAAACAAAAAGATGTGGATTCAATTATTGAAGATATCAATAGCATTGGTGATCTATTATTTTCTGATCTTGAAGATTCAAAATCTGGAAACAAAAAGGATGGTTTCTTTTGTGTCATCAGTACCATACTTGATTTGCCCTTGCTTTCTCAGGTCCTTGAAATTAAAAAAAATCAGATAGCCTTAGTTGATCGGCAGTTTACTGATTATGAGACAATCCTAAAAGGGCTGTCATTGCAAGTTGAACGCGAAAAACAAATACACCCAGAACCTTCAACGCTTAAAGGATCCCCCTCTTTAAACAGTACTGAAGACTTAAAGAAACCAATAGTTGCGCCAATACTTACAAGTCCTGTAACCACTCAAACGATACGGATTAATGTAGAGCTGATTTCAAAACTGATGAACACAGTCGGTGAGATGGCTCTGGCCAGAAAGCAGCTGAGACCTTTATTGGAAATGGTTGTTGAAGAAAACAGTCCGGCAGATAAAATGATGCAAAATCTGGATGTGGTGACAACAGATCTTCAAGAAACAATCATGCAGATGAGAATGCAGCCCATCATTGACCTTATGGGGAAATATAAACGCGTTGTAAGAGACATTGCAAGGCGGATTTCAAAAAAAGTTGATCTCATACTTGATGGCGTAGATGTTGAGGTCGACCGGAATGTATTGGAAAAATTAGCCAATCCTGTCACCCACTTGATCAGAAACTGTATTGATCATGGCATTGAAATGCCCCAGGAAAGGCTAAAACTATCTAAACCTGAAACAGGGACAATCAATATCAAATCATTTCATCAAGGCGGACATGTCCATATTGTTATTTCAGACGATGGCATCGGTATTGATCCTCAGATGGTATTATCAAAAGCATTTGAAAAAGGCCTTGTTTCTGAAGATCAGCTTGACAAGCTTACGAATAAACAAAAAATTGATTTAATTTTTCTTCCTGGATTTTCTACGTCTGAAGAAATTACCGATATATCCGGCCGTGGCGTCGGTATGGATGTTGTAAAAACCAATATTGAAAAATTAAGGGGACAAATTGAGATTGATTCAATTAAGGGTGAAGGAACGAATGTCCATCTTATTATCCCTTTAACCCTTGCGATTGTCCCCTCTTTAATAGTCAGTGCGGGAGAGTCTAAATTTGCCATACCTCAAGTGAGTATAAAAGAAGTCATATTTCTTGAACCTGGAGAAATTTATAAGCAAGTGGAAAATATAGCCGGTTCAGAAGTATTAAGATTGAGGGATCAACTGCTTCCGATATTACGGTTACGAAGTCTTTTAGGAATTAAAACATATGTTCAAAAACCGGAAACCGGTGAAGAAACTGAAGAGAAAAGAGAGCGAATTGCTGATCGACGCAAAGAAGCTGAAGCATCAGATGCATCAGAAAAAAGATTGGAAAAAAAAGAGCGCCGCCAAAATCGATGGGACGCAACTTATGTTATTTTATTAAAATTAGGTGTAAATATTTTTGGGCTTTGTGTAGATGAACTGTCAGATATTGAAGAAGTGGTTGTCGAACCATTATCAGAATATATTAAGCATTTGAAACATTTTGCCGGTACAGCCATTCTGGGAGATGGTGATGTGGTAATGATACTGGATACGCCTGGCATTGCTTCTTTATCTTCTTTGAGATTTGATTCTATTAAAAACGAGGAAATAAAACGGAACCAGTTAATAGAAAAAGGTGATGATACTAAAGGAAAAAAGAGGAGCCTTATCGTTTTTAGCAATGGTGAGAAAGAGTACTTTGCTCTGGAACTTAAAAGTATTTCCAGATTGGAACCTATTATACCATCCAGTATCCATTATACGGGCGATTTGAGATATGTGGAATACAATGGTCAGGCAGTTTTGCTTTTTTCAATGAATGAATTTTTACCCGTCGGTGAATGTGTTTTGAATGATGAAGAGGTTTTTGCAATTTTTCCCAAACATATTTCATCCAAAGTGGGAATTATTGCATCAAAAATAATCGATACATTTGTGACAAATGAAAAACTAAAAAAGGATGCCAGCTGCCCTGACTCGGTTCTGGGAAAATTGTTTATTGATGGTATGATGGTCCAAGTTATAGACCATGAAAAGTTTGTAGGTATGATTGAAGATAGAACTCAAAATGCAAAGGATGCATAATTAAGGCTGTTTTATGAAAATACTGATAGTTGATGATAAAGCATCCATTCGGTCAACAATGAAAACTATTCTGATCAGTTTAGGATTTGCTGATATAACAGAAGCAGTGGATGGTGAGGATGCCTGGTATATGATCAATGATGAGTTTAGAAAAGGAAAGACTGAAGCCTTTGATCTTATTGTGTCTGACATGGAGATGCCTAATATGACAGGGCTTGAGCTTCTTCGAGCTGTTAGGAAAAGCAGTGGGATGAAAGATACACCTTTTATTATGGCGACGACTGTGACAGCAAAGCAGATTATTTTAGAAACCATGCGCCTGGGTGTCCAAGCCTATATTATTAAACCCTTTGATGCACCAATGGTCAAGCTTAAGCTAAAACAGTCAGGGATATTATAGAAAGCAAGCCTAAATATGGTCGATAAACTGGACATAATTGTTGCAGATGATAATCCGGATTTTGTACATCTTTTTAAAGAATTGTGTACAACAATATCCGGTATTAATATACCGGGTATTGCACGTTCCAAAGCAATGCTTGTTGCGAAGATAAATAGTGGGAAACCAGATCTTGTACTGCTTGATTTAACCCCCGACATGGGGGGGATTCAGATGGTTGATACTATTAGAAAAGCAAATCCGGGCATAAACGTAATTATTACCTATGATCCAGATAACCATGATGCCGATATGCTGGTCCAAGCCCTTGAAATGGGTGTTTATGAGTGTATCGAAAAACCGATTAGTATAGAATCCAGGCAATATAGTGAGTTTCGTCTTCTTCTGTTAACCATAATAGGCCTTTTGATAAGTCGGAAAAGGTTTTCGAGTAAGCCGATACTTGAATATAAAAACAAATTTTTTATGCCGGTGGAAACAGAGGATAAACTGCCTGATAAGCCTTCTAAACCAGTTCCTTTTACAGGTAAAATTGATATTGTGGTTATCGCATCATCAACCGGTGGTCCGGAAATTTTAAGTCAGATTTTTTCGATTTTACCCGGAAATCTCAATATCCCTATCCTTCTTGTTCAACATATTCCTGCTGATATGACACAATATTTTGCTAAAAGTTTGAATGGTAAATCTGAACTTGATATTTTTCAAGCCGCTCACGGTGATCAGATCATGCCGTCTAAAGTATATGTTGCGCCAGGTGGGCAGCATATGACTGTATCAAAACCGGATAATCTGGGCCAAAGGACGATTCAATTGGACAACAGTCCATCTGTTAACAGTGTTCGGCCTTCAGCAGATATTCTGTTTGAGTCCATTGCCAAATCTTATAAAGGAAATATTCTTGCTATTGTCCTGACCGGGATGGGCGAGGATGGAAAAAATGGTGTGGCTGAAATGAAAAATAGTGGATGCTTGTGTATTTCCCAGAAAGCTGAAACGTGTGTGGTATATGGAATGCCAAGAGCAGTAGATGATGCAGGGTTATCGGATGAAAGTCTTGATCCTTTGAATATCACACAGAAAATTGTTATGATGGTACAACAAAATTTAAGCTACAGATCTTCATAACTGCTGTTTTGGGCCGCAGTTTGTTATAAATTATAGGGTATGATATACTCAACAAATATTTGGTATACGTTTAAACGGGAGAGCTGATGGATTCCATCAACGAAAAAAAAGTAGCAGGCACTTTCCCTTTTGAATCTCTTAACCGGTTCCGGAATGCAATCCCCCTTGATACGGATAAAACATCTGATTATTCTGCTCGTTCCTTTGATAACAGAGGTAAAATCTCTAATATTGCTGGCTCGCTGAGTTCAAAATTAGGGTATCTTCAAACCCGGTTAACCGCTAGTTCCTTTTTGTCTGATGCTTTCTCCTGGCAGGTAAAAACAGCAAAAACTTCAGATCCAGCTAAACTTTTGGCTAAAGCGACTTCCAGTGCTGAGGAGAAAGATTATTCATTTGAAATCGATTCACTGGCGACCGTTCGAACGACTAATAGTAATAGACTTGATAGCGATGATGCAACCGATTTTAAAACCGGAACTTATTCTTTTTCTCTGACCATTGGGACAGAGTCTACTGCCATTGACGTTGAGATAGAAAGCCCGATAGGCGCCCGTGCAACTAATCGATCTGTTTTATTGAGTGTGGAAAGGTCAATTAACAGGCTTGGCCTTGATGTGGCAGCAGAACTCAAAGATATGAAAGTAAGGGATTATAACCCTTACAGAGAAAATGCTTATAAAGATATCTCTTATTTAACGATTAGCAGCAACACCACTGGAGAGGATATCGAATTTTCAATATCAGACACCAGTGGTGAACTTATCGAAGATTTGGGTTTGGATAAAGTTAGCCAGTTCGGCACTAAAAATCAATACCGGGTGGATGGCGCTCAAAGTCAATTAAATTCTAATAACATCACCGTTGAATCAGATAAAGTAAGTGCATATTTATTAGGGGAGACCCAAACGGATGAGAACCTTAAGATTAGTGTTGAACAAGGCCGTCATGCTTTGGCATCTGAATTATCGCAAATTATCAATGATTACAATGATTTGATAGGCTGGATAGACGATAATGACAGTGTGATCTCGCCCTCTTTAAAAAAAGTACTGTTCAAGAATCTTTCAAGTATTGTCACTCAGGATCAAACCTTGAGAGTGAATTCAAATGGCAGTTCAAATAATTTAGGGACATCCCATGTAGATTTTGCGTCTGCTATAACCTTAGAAAAAAAGAATACTATTGATAGAAATTTAACCGATATTGGATTAGCACTTAATAATAACGGCACCATTGATATCGGTGATGAATTTTCAACATCAGTCTCCAGTCAATTAAGAGAAGTCTATGATGCCCTTGCTGGAACAGACGGGTTTTTTACAAAAATATCCGAAGCTATCGATACGATACATGGTAAAAGTGAGAGCAATTATGTCTTTGCCTTGAACAGTATTCTTTCCTATGATGCCAACGGAACAAACCGTCAGAGTATCTATAAATCGAATAGTTCATCTATCATCAGTTTTTTCGCATGATCAATATCTTTTAGAATTTGAAAATACGTAAAGGAGAACATTCAAAAATTATGAAAATACTTATCTGTGGAAAAGGGGGATGTGGCAAAAGTACAGTTTCAGCTCTTCTGGCAAGGCGTATGCAAAAAAGGGGGAAGAAAGTCTTTTTAGTGGACGCGGATGAATCAAACATCGGATTATATCGTATGTTAGGGCTAAATATGCCTGAACCGCTTATGGATCATCTGGGTGGCAAAAAAGGATTTCGAGAAAAGACAAAAACCTCTGGCGTTATGTTGGGAGGTCCTGCCCAACTATTTCCAAAGAATTTAAAAATAGAAGATCTGCCGGATAATTGCATTGCAGCATCAAATGGTATCCAAGTGATGTCTGTCGGTAAAATTCATCATTTTGGAGAAGGATGCGCCTGTCCCATTGGTAAATTATTCAGAATGCTGTTTTCATCCCTGAATTTTGATGATCAGGATCTGGTTATGGTAGATACTGCTGCTGGGGTAGAACATTTCGGGCGCAGCTTAGATGGACAATGCGATCATATACTGTGTGTTGTGGACCCATCTTATGAATCCATAATGATGGCCAAAAGGGTAACAAACCTTGCCAAAGAAGCCAATCTGCCCGTATCAGCTATTATCAACAGGGTAACCCCTGAGATCGAAAAGGATATAAGACCTGCTCTTGAAACGGTTAATATTATTGGGCATCTACCAGACACCCGCTCAATTTTTATCAACAACCTGAATGGAAACCCCCTTGATCCTGAAATGCCTGAGATTGAATCCATTTGTGATAATTTAGATGAGTTGCTCAACACATCAAGTGCTTGATAACAGCCGTCCTTAATAAATTTAATTCATGCTCATTGTTCAACAAATGCAGCAAATGTTAAACAATGGAATTGAATTGAGACCATAATCAAAAGAGCCAAAGATTATTGACACTACCAGGACGAGGAGACTTACCCGATTTCTGGACAATCAGTCTGATTTTAATAAAAAATGTGGGATAAACCGGGGATCGATATTATCAGGGTCAACCTTGCTGTAATCTGATTTAAGCTCAGTTATTAATGATTCTAATACTTCATAAAAGTCAGTCAGATCTGTTTCATCCATATCTGTTGTTTCAGATGTCCATAACAGTAGATCATTTAATTGGATTTTTTGATTTTTATTAGATTTAGATGTTGAGAAAAGCGCAATGAAAAAATCTTTAAACAGCTTAATATCAATAGGCTCAAGGTTTGGTGATAGGTTCAACTTGTCTTTTGCCCAAAGCGTCAAAATTAATGTTTTATACGTTAACAGCCCTTCTATAAATGAAAGAATATCCACATCCAATTTTGCTATCACACTATCTATAGCAACAACCTGATCTATGGCTTGATTTGTTATTTCAATATCAGAAAGTGATTTAAAGTTTCTATAAAGTTCACCTGCAACATCATTATCAAAATATAATGGGCGTTCAAGGAACAATCCGCCAATAATACCCAAATAATTTTCCCCAAGAAAACTTAAAGGCAGGTTGTTTTTGCTCATAAAACTTTTTTTAAACCAATTCATGGCTTTGGTTTTTAGTTTAATACTGGCTCTTGAACCTGTTCTAAAAACGTCTTCAAGAAAATAATTTTCGATGATATGGCATGCTTTTTCAGGCTTTTGTTCTCCATTGAGCATGACTTCAAGACCCAGACTTAAATGGGCACAGGTTTTTAAAATAGCTTTTTCAAGATCTTCTTTACCCTTAAGTTTGATCTTATCAGCCGAAATGACTTTATTGATCAATGCGGCCAGTTCAAATTCTATTTCAAGGGTAATGCCAGAATCAAGAAGGTTTAAAGATCGTACAAAAAGATCATCGCCTTCAATAAATTGGGAGAAAAATTGAGGTGGTAATGGAATATCAGGATCAAAAGGTTTCTGACTGTTTGAAGTATTCTCCGGTCTTTTTCTTAAGGAAGACAGTTTTGTCGGCTGATATATGCCAATGGCTTCATGCGCAGGCAGGAAACCTTTTTCAGCCAGTCGAAGGTTTTTAAGGCGAAATTGTTCTTCTTCAGTTTCAGCAGGTAAAAGAGCACTTGTTTCAAGCAGCAGGCCGTGAAAAACAGACAGATCCATCTGGGCCACAGTTTTAACCATTTTTTCAATAAGCTCCCAAGCTTCTTGATTATCTTTGGGCGCTGGCATATCACCCTCTTCAAGCTGGGGTTTGTCTGGGAACCTGAAATAAAACTTGTCATCAAGGGTAATATAATCGTTAAAATCCTCCGGGGGCGGATCATCATGTTCCCTGACAAAGATATCCATATTTTTGAATAGGTAAAACTCAAAAAAGTCCGGTTTTTCCTTGATCGCCCACCGCAACAGTCTTTGAGGATCTGCCTGAAAGAGCAGATCAAAGGTCTTTGTCATAAAATCAAGGTCGAGCCGATCATCGTCCCAGGCTTCTACATCCAGGATATATTCCCATTGTTCAGATTTGGCCAACGATAAAACCGGAATAAAATCATAAGGTCCAATCTTATGCATGAGATAATAAAGGTCCTGGTCAGGAAAAGATTGTATCAGCGTGGCTGGGGAGGGGGCATCCAGAATCATATCCAATGCTTTTTCAGAAGGACTCACAAGAATCGCCTGACGCTGAGTCCGAAGTTTCAGTTCTCTTTTTTGAATATTGACAAGTCTGTAATTTGTTTTTTCATTCATATGCTTGTTCCTGCGCACTGTTGGTTGCAAATGTTAATATAATGATCTGTTTCAGGGAAGTGGGAAAATTTTTTAAAGAAATTCAAAGCTGTTTTAAATTGCCCTGTATTCATAAGATTGATTCCCATACAGATGTTTAAATCTTTATTGTTTTTAAAATAATCCAACCCGTTTTCAAGCATTTGAATAGCTTTATCAAATTGTTTTTGTTTTTGAAGCAGCATGGCAAGGCCTAAAAACGCTCTGGCATCCGGGCTATAATCAAGTGCTTTTTCAAAAAGGTGCTGAGCTGTTTTGTTTTGATTTGTGACCCTTTTATCATCTGCATATTCTCCATGAGAAAACGTCAGTGCCAGTCTGGATAAAAAATCAGCATGGTATGGATATAACTCTTTTATGTCCACAAGGTCCAGTTGTTTGGCAAAATCATCCAGATGAGAATAAAATTGGGTTCGGAGTCGATCTCCCCAAATTTTGACAGTCTTGAAATCAAGAGTGTCATCTATTTTAAACCAAGGCAGGTCTTCAATTTTTTGATGCCACAGATCATCACTCACCATCCCTTTGTTCTTCGCAGATTGGTAAAGATGAGTTCCCGGGAAAACAACCAACATATAAAAAATGATACTTAAAGGGTTTATTTTTTTTAAAAGGGCAATGCTTTCCTGGATAGTGTGATCGGTTTCACCGGGTGAACCATATATAAAATAAGCGCGGGGTAAAATGCCATAAGACGCGGTTTTTTTAAAGGCACTTATTATTTTTTCATGTGGAATAAGCTTGCCAAGCGTTTTTTGAATTTTTTTTGATCCAGATTCAACCCCAAAACTTATCTGGATGCAACCGGCTTTTCTCATTGAAAAAAGTAAGTCATCATCTATATAGTCTACTCTTGAAATTGCATTCCACGTAATGGTGAGCTTTTTGTCTATGATAAGGTTGCACAGTTCAATCACCCGTTGTCTGTCCATTGTAAACGTATCATCAGAAATAAAAAAATGAGAAACCCCTTTTTTTGCAAGCGTGTAAATTTCATTAAAAAGCCATTGAGGGGAATGGAACCTTAAAATATTATTACCCCAGAACTTGGGTGATCCACAAAAAGTACAATTACCCGGGCATCCCCGGGACATGGCAAGGTGTTGATAGGTGAAATATTTTGATGGATGAACCAATGTATCAAGATCTTCAACAGGGCGTCTTAAGGGCGTCCTAAAAACCGCGTCCTTTTTGTTATATACAAGGCCATTGATCTTTTCAAAAGAGTTGGTTTTTTTTTGGTCTTCGATCGCTATTACAAGATCAAGAAAAGTCAGCTCTCCTTCTCCAGTAACAATAAAATCAATTTCAGGGCAGGTATTTAATAAATGCTCGGCAAGAAAGGTGGGGGCAGGCCCGCCAAAAACAACGCAGATATCAGGATTGATATTTTTAGCCGCTTTTGCACATTCCATGGCATTCCAACGGTTTGGATTGGTCACAGAAAATCCAATGACATCCGGATGCTCTTTTTTAATAATTGTTTTGAATATGTTGATGGCATCTTTTTTTTTGTCGGCAAGATTAATGATCTTTGTTTGAAAATCATTTTCCAGAAGAAGCGCACCAATATAATATAAGCCTATGGGTACAACACTCCCATCTTCACCGAAAACCCTTTCATCAAGACAGGCCGGGTTAACAAGCAATATGTTTGTTTGTTTTACCATAAATTGTTGTTTTTGCGTTACCAGGAACCAACGATGAGATCATCAAGCTTTCTTTTGGGTACATGGTGAACCTGGTTTTCATCTCGCCAGTATTTGATATTACCGTCTTCACCCAGGTCATCTATTTGGATGTCTTCAACAGGTCTGCCTAATGCCACAACCAGTTTTACTTCCAGGTGTTCTGCAATACTTAAATGCGATGTCAATTTTTTAATATTTATCGCACCAAACATGCATCCGCCAAGACCCATAGTTCTTGCACCGAGAAGCATGGTTTGGGCTGCAATCCCATGGTCGCACCAAAAATTTTTAGCGATGTTGTGATCGCCCATGATAACAATATAGCCAGACGGTCTTTCTGTCTTAACCGGGCCTTTCCAATCTTTTAAATAGGCAGCAAACCCAAGGCAGGAAAAGATATCTTCATTTTTTTGTTCATCACAGCAGGTTATATATTTTAAGGGCTGCATATTGGCAGCTGAGGCACAATCCCTGGCAAGGTCAACAAGGTCTTTTAAGGTTTCTTTCTCAAGTTTATAAGAATTATCAAACCGCCTGCAGGATCTGTTTTGTTTTACAAGGTCTTTAAAAGATGATGGACTCATGATTTTTTTCCTTTACATCCTACCCGTTCAAATTTTGGCATGTTAATATCAATCCAGTCGATGATTTTATCCATTTCACCGGCAACTTGTTGCAGCGCTTTTCCTCTGTGGCTGACCTGTCCTTTTTCCTCTATGGTCAACTGAGCAAAGGTTTTATTGAATTCAGGACAAAAAAACAAAGGATCATATCCAAATCCACTCTCGCCCACAGGCTCTTTTGTAATAACGCCTTTACAATCTCCTTCATAGGTGAGGGCTGCACCTGTGGGAACAGCAATGGAAATCACACATTTAAATTCCGCCTCTCTGTTTTCTTTGTCTTTTAATGCATCCAGCATTTTATTGACATTATCAGCATCACTTGCATTCTTACCGGCATACCTGGCAGAATAGACGCCCGGCGCACCATCTAAAGCGTCAACACAAAGGCCTGAATCATCAGCCATGGCAGGATACCCAAGAATTTTTGCTGTGAAAGAGGCTTTTTTATAGGCATTGTCATCAAAGGTTTCTCCATCTTCAATCACTTCAGGGATGGGGCCGAAATCATCAAGATTTTTAATTTCAATAGACGGATGGTTTAAAAGTTTTTGGATTTCCCTTGTTTTGCCTTTGTTGGTTGTTGCAAGCACTATTGTTTGTTTCAATGGTTTGCTCCATATTATTATAGGTTTGATTTTGTTTTTTGATAATATAAGATCAACCCGTCTCTTTGTAAACCCTGTTTCAGTGCAACCCCGTTTCTATCAGAAATAAATCGATAGTATTAAAGATCGGTTCGGTTAATGACTTTAGGATACATCTGAGGGCCATATGCTGCCTGGCCGATATTTCAGCTGCACACCTTTTAAAAATTTGCGAAAAACCTGGTCTTTACAGTTCCGGTAATGTCTATTGGTGGGTTTACGGAAAAATGCACTTAATTCGTGTTTGCTGATGTTTGAATTGGCCAGAGCCAGGATGTCCATGATATCATCTGCTTTAAGGTCTAATGCAATTCTTAATTTTCTAAAAACAATATTATTTGTTAACCGTGTTTCAGGCTTCGGTTGGGGGCCGTCTTTTTTACCTCGTTTCTCGTTGATCAGGCCATTGAGAAAGGTTGCCAAAAGGATGTCACTTAATTCCTTGAATGCAGGATCATCCTCTTTTTTCATCCAATCACTGACCTGGGCACGTGTTACTGAAAGATCGGCCTTGCCAAAAATAGCCATCATCTTTGAATCATCAAAATCAAACGTATAGCGGATACGACGCAGGATGTCATTGTTGGTCATACTATTATGTCCTTATTAATATTAAGTCACAAAGTGTTATTTGTTTTTGAATAACAGTCCACATGTATTAATGGAAGCTTTTCTTTTTTCTATAAATTTATCGAATGTATAAGAAGACACCACCTGTTTCCAAAACTCCAGGGCTAAATTATTGTTTATAGCTACGGAAATTTCCCAATGACCTGGAAATAGTTCAAATACGTGTTCGGCCAGTCTGCGGCCATGCCCTTTTCTCTGGTGATCTTTTTGAATGTAAAACTCAGCAATTGCAAGGCCCTCATTATTGAACCGAAGATGTTTATTCATCTGGGCAAAGCCAATGATGGTGCCTGATTGCTTTAGACTGTAAATCAGTTTGTGGTCTGTTTTGGAAGCATCCTGTAGATTCTTCATCGCATTGTCACGCCAGGCATCCAGGTGAGCAATATTATAAATTTGACCCATATATCCCAAATATGTTTTGAAAATCGGCTTTATTTCTTCAATGGTTTTTATTTGGGAGATCATAATGCTTGTCATCTTTTTCCTTTTAGCTTGCCCTTTTTAGATGACTGTTGAAATCGCGTTCTTGATCTGGATGGTTTCTTTGTGGTCTTTTGGTTTTTTCGGGTGGGTTTTGCCTTGGATTTTGCTTTAGATTTCTTGCCCGTGGGTTTTGAAGTCTTCCTGGAAGATGCCCATTTGTTGGCAAGTTCTTTTGTTTTTTTGTCTGCTTTTCTTTGGCTGGTATCATCATTGGGGCGTAACAGAACAAAATCCGGAACAGCTCCGCCTTGTGTAAAATCACCGACTTCTTCTCTTGGTATTTTTTGTCCCAGCAAGTTTTCAATTGATTTTAAAGTGGCCTTCTCATCTTGGCTGACCAGAGAGATGGCAATGCCGCTGATTCCAGCCCGGCCGGTGCGGCCAATACGGTGAATATAATCTTCTGGAATAGAGGGCATGTCATAATTTACCACATGGGGCAGGTTGCTGATATCAAGTCCCCTTGCTGCCACATCGGTTGCAACAAGGATGCGGATGTCCCCTTTTTTAAATTCTTTTAGTGTTCGTGTCCTGAAGGACTGACTTTTATTGCCATGAAGGGCAGCTGCACTGATTTTCTTTGCCGCCAGTCTTTGGGTAAGTTTGTTTGCCCCGTGTTTTGTGCGGACAAAGACCAGAACCTGGTCCCAGTGATCCTGGGTAATCAAATGGATGAGCAAATTGCGTTTCTGTGACTTGTCCACCAGGTGTACCTTCTGGATAATAGATTCAGCTGCTTTTTTGTCAGGCGCCACCTCGACATATTCCGGTGTCTGCAGCATGATTTTGGCAAGATTTCGGATTTGCCGGGTATAGGTGGCAGAAAAGAGCATGGTCTGGCGTTCAGTCGGAACCCGATCAAGAACCTCGTTGATTTCCTCACTGAATCCTAAATCCAGCATACGGTCGGCCTCGTCAAAAACTAAAAATTCTACCTGGGAAAGATTTAGATCTCTGTGACTGGCAAGATCCAAAAGTCTCCCTGGTGTGGCCACAAGAATATCAATACCGCGTTTGAGTCGATCGATCTGGGGCTTGATGTTTACCCCGCCATATACCACGGTACAGCGGATAGATACTCGCCTTCCTTAAGCTTTAAAATTTTCTCCCACCTGAAGTGCAAGTTCTCGGGTCGGCGCCAGAATAAGGGCCCGGGGGGATCTTTTTTTTATTTTCTGATGGCTTAACATCTCAACTAGAGGCAGCGCAAATGCATCTGTTTTACCTGTTCCTGTCTGGGCCCGGGCAAGGACATCCTGTCTATTAAGTATTACTGGAATGACCCGGGTCTGAATGGGCGTGGGAGCGACGTACCCTTTAGATTTAACAGCTTTAAGCAGTTCGACCCGAAGGCCAAGTTCATCAAATGACATATAATACCCTGAATTTTATCTCAATATTAAGATTTAATAATACCCGAACTTATCATAATTACATGAGAATGTCGATATAACTTGTACAAAAGACTCTTTAAAGGTTGCCAGAATATTGGGGTGGCAGTAAACTCAATTAATGGTATATCTTTTTGATATGGTGAACGGTCTTGCCGGGCTTAAAAACTTTAGGAGAAATCAAAAATGAGTGAAGAGCGGTTTATAGAAATTGAAACAAAACTGGCGTATCAGGATAAAACCATTAAAGAGTTAAATGATGTGATTTGCGAACAGCAAAAGGAAATCGATAAGCTTAATACCGTTTGCCAGAAATTAACAAACTTGATTAAACAACATGCACAGATGGCTGAAGGGATCGATGCACCAGCGAATGAAAAGCCACCCCATTATTAATGATTATCCTATCGAAAATTACCAAAATTATAAAATTAAAGGAAATTTCAGATGACTGACGGAAAAAAAAGAGCGGATATTAAACCTGGGTTAAAAGTTTCTATTGTATTAAAAAAGGATCAGAGAACAGGAAAACTGACTGATGGTATTGTCAAAAATCTTTTGACAAAATCATCTTCCCATCCCCACGGAATAAAGGTCCGCCTGGAAAATGGTCTTGTGGGACGGGTCAAAGCCATTCATCATTGATAGATTCCCATGAACTCGAAATCTTTTTTTCCCATAGTTGTTTCAATTTTTTATTATCAGATAGATAAGACATAGTCTGCGGTGTGAAAAGTCAAAAATACCAAAATAATACATTAGTAATAATTTCATTGCAATTGAAGATTAGATGCTGCTGGTTCTGCTTGAAGATGATGAATTAATCTTTGTTAGTTATCAGATGAAAATTTGGATGCCTAAAGAGATTCAACTTTCCTTTCAACATGGAAATCATAAAATAAATTTTTATTGTTGTTTAACATTTCACATCATTCAATTCATTGACTGCTTCTTTTTTGGAACAGATAAAGATTACTCATTATTATTACATTTTTTTCACAAAATAGGCACTTTTTTTCATAGGTAAAACTACCTATGCCGTCTTTAAAATACAATAAAATCAAATGCTTGTAATATTTAAACCCCGGTATGATTTTTGCATCTTGAATGAAAAAGAAATAGATACTTAGATGAATAACCCTGTAAATATTTTGTGCTGGAGAACTGCGGTCATTACACTAACCGGGTTTATATGTAGTAATCAGGATATGTGATTAAGGCAACGAAGACTAATGCCGGGTTGGTCGACAGGCGTTAAAATTATATTAGCAGAGTTACATAAAAAATAAGAATGCACGTATTTTAAAAGGAAAACCAGTGAAAAGACTATTCTTTGTGTTGCTGATCGGATTCTTTGTTTCTTTTAATCTTCAGGCTCATGCAGGGACGGTTCCCGGTAGCGTGTATAACCTAACTGAATTAACTGGGGATTTTAACTGGGCCTGCACAATGTATAATCATGGGTATAGCCATTCCGATGAGTTAGATAATGCCACTCATCTAAGCACTGTTAGTGATTTGATGTCAGACGGGTATACATTCCGCAGTTCATCAGACCGCCCGTATAATGGAATCGTGACAAACGGAGGCGTGAATACACTTACCTTTAATTACGATTCACCCCAGGATATTGATGCCCTGCAGATATTATCCACACGATTAGGGAACTCAAATTATACTGCGATACACATCAAGATAGAACTTTTTCTCAATTCTGTTCCTTTAAACACATATCATCACTATATCGGTTGGTGGGAAGATGATATTTATATTCCCGGAATACAAGGGGAACGCAGCCCATCCGGAAAACAAATTGATTGGTACTATGGAACTCCGCCAATCATAAATATATCGACAGGCGGAGAGGTTGTTGATAAGGTCGTTATGACTGTTACCGGAGGCACACACTACAACCCGGATGTGACTTCCAAGTCACACATGATTATTCATGAAATAAGCTTTGATTCTCCATCCATTGTCATCCTGGATTCTGATTTTGATACCATGCTTGACTCATGGGAAATCACCCATTTTGGTGATTTGACCCATACAGGGCTTGAAGACACGGATTCAGATGGCTTGACTGACCTTGGAGAATTCCAGAACGATACAGATCCCAATAACACTGACACTGACGATGACGGGCTTTCCGATGGCTTTGAAGTGAATAACGGCTCTGACCCTGCGATAGCGGAAAGTATGGTTGCTTATTATCCTTTTAACAGCGATGCGAATGATGCGAGCGGAAACGGCAACCATGGCAGTACCAGCGATCATGCGCCGGTATTCGTTGCAGACAGGCATGGAAATCTGGTCAGTGCGTTCAGCTTTGACGGTTCACAGGCCTGGATAGATATTCCCGACAGCAGTAGCCTTGATACAAACAATCATTTTTCCTTTACAGCCTGGTTTAAAACAGATGATGTATCAAAAATTGATACGGATGGTCAGGAAAATCAAACAATCCTGACATATGGCCAATCAGTTTCTGACGGAAAAAATAATCTCCTAACGATTCAGGACAGGGCAATCGCTTTTATCATACGCGGATATAATACTGGTTATGAAGATGTGGTGGGAACCACATTGCTTGAAAGCAAAAAATGGTATCATCTTGCATTGACCTATGATGGCAATTCAGCAAAGCTCTATCTGAATGGCAGTGTTGAGGGTCAAGGCCCGGCTGCCATGAATATGGATGAAGACAGCGGGGTGATGATAGGTCTGTATAAAAACCCTGAGGATCAGTCTTTGCACTCCTTTTTTGATGGCAGCATCGACGATATCAGGTTTTACAATCAAGCGCTTTCCCAATCAGCGATCCAGGAATTATACACTGTTGAAACCCCTGTACCTATTGTTTATACCCTGACCACGTCCAGCACCCAGGGCGGGGTGGTGACAATACCTGGCCAGGGAACCAATATCTTTGAAGAAAATACTGTTGTAGGCGTGTCGGCAGCTGCTGATCATGGGTATGCTTTTGTTAACTGGTCAGGTGATGTGGCTGACCCTGACAACACTTCTTCCACAACAATCATGGATGCAGACAAGACAATAACCGCAAACTTTGTCCTCACCGGCACACCGATACCCGGGAAAACGAATCCAATTGCAGGCGGATCGCAGCACAGTCTGTCCATTGAAGACGGCGGAACGGTAAGCGCCTGGGGGCACAATGGATATGGCCAGTTAGGTGACGGCACAACCATGACTCAATATAGACCAATTGAAGTACCCGGCCTTTCCAATGTGATTTCTGTCCACAGTCGGTCAACCAGCAGCATGGCCTTAAAAAATGACAGGACCGTGTGGGCATGGGGCCACAATAGTTACGGTCAGTTGGGTGACGGGACAACTACGGATCGATATACACCGACCCAGGTTCAAGGAATTTCCAATGTTGTATCTCTGGCAAACGGAAATTATCATACCCTGGCTTTAAAAGCCGACGGAACAGTGTGGGCTTGGGGACGCCTTTATGGAGCTTTGCCTGCCCAGATTCCAGGGCTGTCCAATATTATTTCCATTGCATGTGGTGGTTATTATAACATTGCCTTAAAGGATGATGGTAGTGTCTGGGCATGGGGGGATAATGACTATGGCCAGCTGGGGGACGGTACCAATACAGACAGTTCAACACCGGTGCAGGTGGTTGGGCTGTCCAATGTTATCTCGGTTTCAGCAGGTTATCTTCACACCATTGCCCTTAAAAGTGACGGCACAGTCTGGACATGGGGGCGTAATAATTACGGGCAATTGGGTGATGGTACCAATACAGATCAGAACACACCTGTAAACATTACCGGCCTGTCTGATGTTATCTTTATTGCCGGTGGTCTGTACCATAGCTTTGCGCTGAAAAATGACGGGACCTTATGGTCATGGGGATACAATAACTATGGCCTGCTCGGGGACGGCACCTCCAGCACCCGAACCAGTCCGGTACGGGTTGTGGGATTGTCCAATGTCAGCTTTGTTGCCTGCGGTGCAATTCATACTATAGCACAAAGGGATGACGGAAGCCTGTGGACATGGGGGAAAAATGATTACGGACAGTTGGGCTATTATTCATCTTTTTATAATTACAGCTATACTCCTGTGCCTGTTTTTAGTGAAGAGACTCCAGAGAATACCGCTCCGATCATTAATTACACCATTCCTGACCAGAATAAAACACAAAATGATCCGTCATGGACCATGGATTTGACAATCTATGAGAATGATACAGAAGATTCAGGAGTGGATCTGGACTGGAATATCACGGGTGTAGATTCTTCCCTTATTTCTGCAGTTATAACCGATTCTGACCAGGACATTCTTACCATTACCCCAGTGCCTGGTACCAGTGGGTCAAATACCATTTATCTGACATTGACCGACTCAGGTGGGCTGACCGTCTCACAGGGTATCAAAGTCACTCTCACCTCTTTAACAGCCCTGAACAACAGTAATTTCATTGCGGCAGGCAATTATCATAGTACAATCCTAAAAGATGACGGCTCTGTATGGACATGGGGGTACAATAATTCAGGCCAGCTGGGCGACGGGACAAGAGATCATCGTAATACGCCTGACAAGGTTCCCGAATTGTCCAATATAATTTCCGTTGCCTGCGGTTCAAGTCATACCATAGCCCTTAAAAATGACGGTTCAGTGTGGACCTGGGGATACGATGCTCATGGTCAATTGGGCGATGGTAACTCTAACAATAACGGAAGAACCCCGGTTAAGGCCATAGGTTTGTCTGATGTTATTTCAATATCAGGGGGTGCATCTCACAGCATCGCCCTTAAAGAGAACGGAACGGTTTGGACATGGGGCAACAATAATAGTGGCCAGTTGGGTGATGGGGCAAATACCAGTCAAAATGCTCCGGTTCAGGTTACAGACCTATCCAATGTTACATCCATTGCAGGCGGCAGCTCTCATACCCTGGCCCTTAAAGCTGACGGCACAGTCTGGGCCTGGGGACACAATGGTTATGGCCAGCTGGGTGATGGTACAACCTCCAATCAAAACGTTCCAGTGCAGGTTGCAGATCTCTCCAATGTTATCTCCATTGCATGTGGTGATGTCCATTCCATGGCCCTGAAAAACGATGGGTCAGTGTGGACCTGGGGGTACAATGGGTATGGCCAGCTGGGTGATGGAACGGGTACGCAACGAAATACACCGGTCCAGGTTTCAGGGATTTCAAATATTCTCTCCATTGCAGGCGGTAGCTATCATACCCTGGCCCTTAAGGCTGACGGTACTTTGTGGGCCTGGGGACAGAATAATTATGGCCAGCTTGGTTACGATACATTCAGCCATAGTTTAACACCTGTGCCGGTTCCAGGGACCTCCAACGTTATATCTGTAGCAGGCGGTACCTATCATACCATAGCGTTTGCAGGAGACCGCATGGTATCAACATGGGGATACAATATTTACGGCCAACTGGGTGACGGGTCAAATACAGACAGCCACACACCGGATCAGGTGATTGCATTGGGATTGCCTGTAAATGCATCTCCAACCCTTAAATTTACCATTCCAGACCAGAGCAGACCAGAAAACAATCCGGCCTGGACTATTGATCTATCGAAATTTGAAGAAGATATCGAAGACAGCGGTACAGATCTTGACTGGAGTGTCAACGGTGTAAACACCAGCCTTATCACAGCAGTTATTACGGATCTGGATGAGGACATACTTACGGTTACCCCGGTCACGGATGCCAGCGGTTCTGATACGATCACCCTGACCCTGACCGATTCGGGCGGTTTGATAATCACCCAGGATATCGTTATCACGATTGCATCATCTGAGGCAATCAGCAATGCTGCGCCTATTTCAGGGGGGTATTATCATACCCTCAGCCTCAGGGATGACGGCACGGTGTGGGCATGGGGGAAGAATCAATATGGACAGCTTGGCGATGGCGATACAACCTCTTCCCGGTCCGCACAGGAACCGGTCATGGGCCTGTCCAATATTATCTCCGTTAATGGCGGATCATCTCACAGCATGGCCTTAAGCGAAGAAGGATCGGTCTGGGCCTGGGGCCATAATGGTTATGGCCAATTGGGTGATGGAACGACCTTTTCCAAATATACACCGGTTAATGTTCCGGGCCTGTCCAATATTATCTCTATAATTTGTGGAAAAAACCATTCTGTTGCGTTGACAAGAGATGGCAATATCCTGGCCTGGGGATCCAATAATTATGGGCAGTTGGGAAACGGGTCAACAACTAACAGCAATATACCGATACAGATTTCAGGGTTAACCAATATCATTTCAATTGCAGGAGATTATGAGCATACGTTAGCACTGAAAAATGACGGTACAGTCTGGGCCTGGGGTAAAAATAATTATGGTCAACTAGGAGACGAAACAACCTCAGACAGGAGTGTACCTGTTCAAGTCATAGGTATAGATAATGCAATTTCTATTGCAGGAGGTTTTGAACATTCCCTGGTACTTAAAGCCGATGGAACCGTATGGGCATGGGGATATAATGGAAATGGCCAGCTTGGAGACGGCACGTTTACCAACAGCAACACACCGGTACAGGTCACAGATCTCTCAAATATTTTTTCCATTTCTGCCGGTTTTCGTTATTCTTTGGCGCTCAAGGACGACGGCACAGTATGGGCATGGGGATACAATATGTACGGCCAGTTGGGTGATGGAACGACCTTTTCCAAATATACACCGGTTAATGTTCCGGGCCTGTCCGATATCATTTCTATTGCATGTGGTGGAGAACACACCATGGCTCTTAAGGACGATGGTATGGTATGGACATGGGGTGCCAATCATTCCGGTCAGCTTGGTCCTGGACTAGGTACCCTCTATAAATCACCGGTACCGGTTTTTAATCTCTCGGGTACACAAACCTTTTTCCTGACCACTTCCAGCAGTGTCGGCGGGTCTGTGGTCATACCTGGTGAAGAGATAAGGGCATATGAAACAGATACTGAAGTGGACCTGTTTGCCTTGCCAGTCCCAGGTTACCGGTTTGTCAACTGGACAGGCTCTGTGGCTGATTCTGACGATCCCAATACCACGGTGACAATGGATAAAAACCAATTAATTATTGCAAACTTTACCATGAACAACGTTCCTGAGATAACCCAGGGTGACGAGGTAGAGCAGGCCATGGATGAAGAAGGATCTCCAATAGGCTGGAGTGCCCCTGTTATCGATGCAATTGATGTCGATAGCGATCCCCTTGCCTGGCGCGTGTCAGTTGGACCGTCACACGGCAGCGCCGTTGTCAATGGCACTGGTGCATCACCGTCTGAATTCACATATACACCCAATAATGATTTCTATGGCACAGATACGTTTATCGTTGAGGTATCTGACATAAACGGTGGCACAGACACAATCACAGTAAATGTAACAGTATACAATACAAATGATGTCCCGGTAATGTCCAATAACACTGGCTTGGTTATAGAAGAAAGAGCCACTGCAACACTGACTTCATCCCATCTGCAGGTGACAGATCCAGACCCGGACACCATCACTTATCAGCTGGTAATCAAACCCGGTTGCGGTGATCTTAAAAAGGACAACACTACTCTTCATATTGGCAACACCTTTACCCAGGCAGAGATAAATTCAGGGTTCATCACTTATGCCCATACTCAAAATAATTGTACTTCAGATAATTTTTCTTTTATGATCCAGGATGGAAACGGCGGTCAGATAGACCCCACTGTTTTTAGTATCACGATCAACATCCTGAACCCACCGCCTGTAACTTATGATGATCCAGATAAAACCACCAATGAAGATACACCAATGAATGGATCATTAAGCCTGTTTGCTTCTCATGATACCACCAGTTTTATACAGGTATCTGGCCCCAATAAAGGCTGGTTAAATTTAAATACTGCGACTGGCGATTATGCCTATACACCCTATACCAATTTAAATGGATTGGATTCTTTTTCATTCAAAGTCAGTGATGGTCAAAAACAATCCAACACTTCCCTTGTTTCCATCCGTATTAATGCCATCAATGATGCCCCAACCGCTCACAGCAGCTCCATCACTACTCAAGTGGATACACTTGTTCCTGTTACCCTGAGTGTAACAGACCCGGATTACCAGGATACATTTACCTATACCTATTCAACTACAACTACAAATTACGGCACCTTGACCGGTAATCCGCCAAACCTTTTATATACCCCGCCGCAAAGTTTTATTGGCACAGACACATTTACCTTTTCAGTGAATGATGGTACAGTGGATTCTAATACAGCCTCTGTCAGTATTGTTGTTGAAGGCCTGCCAGAACCCAATGAAATCCCTATTGCCGTGGCTGATATTTTTTCAACCCTTGAAGATAAAGCATTTCAACAAACACTAACCGGTTCTGATCCGGATGATGATTTCATAACGTTCAGTATTGTTTCTAATCCGGTAAAAGGAAGTTTACAGCTTACCAGTGCGGCAACAGGTGTCTTTATTTATACCCCGTATCTTAATACCAGTGGAGTGGACAGTTTTACCTTTAAGGTCAATGACGGTAAGGAAGACTCCTTAACTGCCACCATTGTTATTACCCTCTCACCGGTCAATGATCCACCTTCAATCAGCGGAACACCCGGCAACAGTGCAAGGGAAAATGTTCTTTACAG
>JAAEKY010000671.1 GCA_024227235.1 Desulfobacteraceae bacterium
ACTCTCTAACTGTTCAGAGCTTTGTTGGCAGGGGTATTTGCCCAAGTAACCCAGTATTTCCCACTTTTTGTTGGCATATTCTTTCCTTTTTTAGTCTTTCTTTTACTAATAAGGATAAGTAAATGCTTTTTCGCCTTTTGTCAATAATTTGCTAGTAGTTTTATAACTCTGAAAAAGGAGATCTTATTTAGTTATTTAACGTGAATCGCCATTTACAGAACATATCATCCGGGTGGGGATCAGGCGGAGCAAATACGCATTCTACATTAATCTGTTCATCTATAACCTTTGCAAAACTTTCAAATTCTTTTTTGTGCATATGCTTGCAAACATATTCACCCTGCCCTCGTTTTAACCTTGCCTCCTGGGCAGGGCATGATGGAACAGTAATTATTACCTGGTTTGCTTCTTCTGTGATGTCATATCCCACAAGGATACACCATGGAAATAATTTTAAAGCCTTAACAAACCCTTTAAGCCCTTTTTCTGCAATATTAAACTTTCCTAGAAGATCTTTAGCAGCAAAGCCTGCAACAGTATCCCAGACCTGCTCATTAATTTTTTCTGCTGTAACCTGATCAAATTTTTCTGCAATCTTTATAAACCAGAATGCGTCCATA
>JAAEKY010000672.1 GCA_024227235.1 Desulfobacteraceae bacterium
ATTAAGCACTTTTTCGAGGGAAAGGGAAAAATTGAATTCTATTGTAGAAAGATCGGCCAACCTGAATTGAATATATATTTATTAATATCAGTGCATTTATCTTAGATTATAACCCCCCGAGAAAATCCGAGACGAGGTCCAAGGTACAAAAGCGGAGCTTTTAGTACCTTGGGTCGAAGTCTCGGATTTTCGAGTGGGGGTTTAAAAAGAAACGGCCAAAATCCTGACACAATGGAAGCGAAAACAGTGAAAACCAAAATAAAGACACAGTTTGGCAAAAAATGGGTCAAAATTCCCCTTTCGTGGCACAACTTTGAGCGCTTATAAGTCAGGCTTAAAAGGGTCTTTTTGGCCACTTCCAGTGCCCAAAATCAGCGTCTGGCAATACTCTAGCAGGAGAAAAAGGATCTGGGTCATTTGAGCCCCGGGGGGCCAAGCTATGACCATTTAAAGAGGGTAACCATCAATTTGGTCCCAAAATTGAGGCAAATGTCACGGATTTCGTGACAACTTTTCTAACGGCCATATCTCAGGCCCCAAGTGGACTTTTTCAAAAATTTCAACATCCATGATCAATAGTTTGCAATTGTCTAACAGATAAAAAAGGATCCAGGTCTAAAGCACCTCTGGGGGACGAGCTACGGCCACTCAAAGAGTAGGGCTTAAACGATATTTTTAGATAGGTGCCGCGCATCGTTTACTCAATATCTTTACAACAGTATGAGATATAAAATATGCATTATTGGAGGCACCTATTTATCTCTGAACG
>JAAEKY010000673.1 GCA_024227235.1 Desulfobacteraceae bacterium
TGAATCATGACTTCATTTGGATAATAAAAAAGTATTTATAATGCAAAAGGCCCCATCTGGATCAACCAGATAGGGCCTTTTGGCTTTATCATTCTATGATTTGAGAATGATCCATTTTATTTATCTTTCACACGTTCAGGTGGAAAAAATCTATCGAGCATTGATCTTTTTTCCTTTGGGAGATTCATGAGCATATTGAGATTATCCTTTGCTGTGTAGTTTCTATCCCAAAGTTCGATCGCTCTTTGATAATTTTCTTTTGATTCCTGGAGATTTCCCTTATATCTGTTTATTACGCCTAAATTGGTTAACGACACTGAAAGACGTCGTTTTGTTTCAAATTGAGAGATCTTAATATCTTCAACCCTTTTTTCAAAAACCATCTTAAAATCACTCTCTTTAAAAGCACTATCCTCTGGATCAAAGAAAGGAGTAATCTTTTCTCTAATTTCTGTTTCCGTTAAATTACCCATCTCCTTCAGCCACGATTCATACACTCCTATGGATTGAAGTGTAAACTCTTGAGCGGTATCAAGATTTTTTAAAATCTTTTCCATATTGATTTCCTTTTCCTTATTATCTTTAAGATTCTCCTGTAGGAGAAGTAGGTCAGGAATGAGGTGAACCAAGTATACAGTGGCCTGATTGTTATAAATTACACCGACCTCATAGGAGTCACCATACCCAGGGTTCCCTTTGTAAATAGCCAGCATCTGATCTAGAAGGTCTAGTGCTTTTTGAGTCTCATCACCTTCTAGTCCCTTATCATAAATAAGTTGGAGGTTTTTTGCCTCGACAACCCGTGGATCCTCGGCACTATTAAGATTGCTATAATAGATAAAAGAACCAATAAAAATAAGGACAACCACTATAAGGCAGCCAATAAGTACTTTGAGAGTCGTTTTCCGTAAACTGAATGATTGAATTTTCATAATTTCCATAAAAAAATCCGGCCTTTATAACATAA
>JAAEKY010000674.1 GCA_024227235.1 Desulfobacteraceae bacterium
CCCTCTATTGCAGTGTTGCCGTTTATGAATATGAGTGGTGATGTAGAACAAGAGTATTTTTCCGATGGACTGACAGAAGATTTAATCACTGATCTTTCCAAGATATCAGGGCTTTTTGTCATTGCCCGGAATTCTGTGTTTTCCTACAAAGGTCAGAACGTTAAAGTTGATAAAATAGGTCGGGAACTGGGTGTTAAATATGTATTGGAAGGCAGTGTCAGAAAAGTGAAAGACCGTGTCCGCATAACGGCCCAGCTTATTAATACAAAAACAGAAGGCCATATCTGGGCAGAACGGTATGATAGGGATTTGAACGATATCTTTTCTCTTCAGGATGAGGTGCGTGAAAAAATTGTCACAGCCCTTGCTGTCCAGATGACCAGTGCCGATAAAAAAAGAACCACGATGAGAGACACTATGAATCTTGAGGCCTATGATTATTACCTCAAGGCCAGCGATCTATGCAACTCAAAAGATCTTGATGATATACAAGAAGGCAGGGATCTGCTGCAAAAAGCGATTAAGCTGGATCCAGAATTTTCCAAAGCATATGCAGGAATTGGTAAGACATATTTTACGCAATGGGTTTTTGGACCAAACAAGGATCAATCAATTTTAGATAAAGTCTATGAATATGGACTTAAAGCAATTAAAATCAATCCTGATGAGCCTGCCGGCTATAGTCAACTGGCCCATTATTACCTTTGGACCAAGCAACATGATAAAGGGATAGAAGAGATTCAAAAAGCCGTGGCTTTGGACCCCAATAATTCAGAATGGCTGGCATCAATGGGAGAATTGCTCTCTTATTCAAATAAACCTAAAGAAGGAATCGAATATTTGAAAAAAGCCATGCGCCTTGATCCCAAATATCCTGTCTGGTATTTATATGGTCTTGGTCATGCGTATTTTTTAATAAAAGATTATGACCAGGCTATTTCTACCTTTGAAAAATCTGTTGAGAAGGATCCGGGTTTCTGGCCGTCTCATTTATTAATAGCAGCGTCATATGGTGCCAAAGGGATGAAAGAAGAAGCCCAAGATGCGATTGAAAGAGTTTTAGAAGAAAATGAAAATTTTTTAAATGAAAATTGGGAACAAAGGGTGCCGTATAAAGACCCAGCTGCAGCACAGCACATGATCGACACTTTTAAAAAACTTGGCCTCTATTAACACCGATCAATGACAGGTATAGAATGGCTCAAGTTTTTAATCGTATAAAAAAGCCTTTACAAAATTAGATTGTTTTTTTTGCAAAGCCTCCTGACTTTATTTAGACGAGAAAAACCAATAAAGGTTTACACACCTTGGTAAATTAAAGGACTTTTTTTCACCATTACACTTTTTGTGAAAAATGCAAATGGATATATTATGGATTGTATAAGATGGAATTACTATCAGGATTATATAATCGGAATCGCTTTTTTATAAATAGCTTCTGGAACCGATATAATATTTTATAAAATAAGGATTGTCTAAATATGCGTATGTGACTTGCCGGCCTTTACCCGGCGCATGAACAAAAATGCCGTCTCCAATGTAAATGCCAACATGAAAGGCTTTTTTTGCTCTTGGGTTTTCAAAAAAAACAAGATCGGCGGGTTGTAAATCTTTTTTTGATAAAATTTTGCCTTTTTTAAATTGTGCCCTGGTGGTTCTTTGTATGATTATATTTGCTTTTTTATGAGTATAAACTGTAAGTCCGCTGCAATCAAAACCTGTTTGCGGGGATAGGCCACCCCACTTATATGGCAGACCCAGGCTGTTTATAGCATGCTGTACTATCATTTTTCTTTGACCTGATAAATCAGCCAATGGATGAAATTGGTTAAAATCTTGAGACTGTTTTATCGGTTGCGGGGGAGGGATGTGTTGTTTTAAAGCACTGTCTTTGTGTGCAGCGCATGAACACAATAATACGATGATAAGCAGGAATGAAAAATATGGTTTTAATACAGCCATTTACTGATTTTGTATGGCTTGTTTAAGAGAAATTTCCCCTTCTTTCATCACTTTAATAATTGGGTAAAGGGTACCTGCATCTAATTTTGCTTTAAGACTATAGGAAATCCCCTCTTTTTTTTGATTTCGAATAAGATCTGTAAAAAAGCTAATACTGTTAAAAAGATCAACAGATGCATTCAAAATAATGTTGTCCTCACCATACGCTTCAATCTGTGGAAGTTCGTTTGACACGCCAGTCATAATCTTATGCCCTTCTAAGGCAATGGTATATGAAACACCTTTTAAGTTAAGTGGCGTTCGATTGGGATTGACAATGTGAAGACCAATTTTAAATTGGGGAATCAGACTTTGGGTGGGAGTCGTCTCAAAAGAGGAAATACTAACAACTGGTTTTTCATATCCAGGTTGAAGCGTTGCACATGATGTGAAAAACAAACAAAACGAAAACAGGATATAATTAATTTTATGGGTCATAAGATTATCCTAAAAGATCAACAAGCGTTCCAATGGTTTCTTCATATGTCTTAATCACTTTGGTATTGGCTTTATATCCATGAGCGATCGCGACCTGGTTGACAAGTTCCTCAGCAATATTCGTATTGGA
>JAAEKY010000675.1 GCA_024227235.1 Desulfobacteraceae bacterium
AGCAGAAAATGTTGCCAGTCGATATAATGTAACCAGAGAAGATCAGGATAAATTTGCTGCTGATTCCCAGGCAAAAGCGGTTGCGGCAAGGGATAATGGGCTTTTCACCGAAATCGTACCAACACCTGCAAATAAATACGTACTCCAGGCAGACGGTACATATAAAAAAGAGCAGTTTATTGTTGAACATGATGATGGTATCCGCGCATCCACAGTTGAAGGGCTTGCAAAGCTGAGAACTGTTTTCTCAGCAGTTGGAAGTGTCACAGCAGCCAACTCTTCACAGACAACGGATGGCGCTGCAGCAACCATCATTGCCTCAAAAGAAAAATGCGATGAACTGGGCCTTGAACCCATTGCCCGTCTGATTACTTACGCGACTGTTGGCTGCAAATCAGATGAAATGGGTGTGGGACCCCGCTACGCCATCCCACAGGCATTAAAGCAGGCCGGACTCACAATAGATGACATTGACATCTATGAAATCAATGAAGCCTTTGCGTCCCAGGCGCTGTACAGCATCCGGGAACTGGATCTTGAAAAATATATGGATAAAATTAATATTCATGGCGGCGCTATCGCATTGGGCCATCCTCTGGGATGTACGGGCGCAAAACTAACAGCGACCTGTCTTGCCAACTTGAAAGAAGTCAATGGAAAATACGGTATAGTTTCCATGTGTATCGGCGGCGGCATGGGAGCTGCAGCTATATTTGAAAGATTATAATTTACGACTTCTCCTTGTTCTCAAAAAAGGGGAGGGTCTTCTTTGCTTGAAGACCCTCCCCTTTTTTTTATTTAATTGGCGTTGATCAGTTTGATTTATTTTATAGCACTGTTTATTTTCTCATTGCGTTTAATTGTATAGCGGAATAACAAACTTTACATAAGTAAAGCAGCTACAGCTTCACAGCCTGGTGCCTTAAAGATGAGGCAAACTCGTTTCGGATCTGACCTTTAGGTTATGAAATATCCGGGTTAGATGGTGCAATAATTCAACCCTTTTTTTCGAAATAGACGCATAAATGCGACTGTCTGTAAAATCAACGATAGAACTTTCCCTATAAAATTTATAACGCTTTGAATTTATATATAAAGTCAACAGTTCTATTTTGCAGACTCTATGGCACACTCCTTGCTAATAAAGGCATTATATGATTAAACCAATTGCAATAATGCAAATAGATTTTATTGGAAAGGTCTTGGAAATCAGTTGAATAGATTTTCAAGTTATATTTGGATGAAAAAAAAAATGAATGAAAATGACAGGACTAAGAATGTCACAATTATTGGGGCAGGTGTAGCAGGCCTTGCCGCTGCTCAAGAGTTAGGTGACCGGGGCATCAGTGTCAATCTTATAGAAAAGGAAAATCGTCCAGGGGGTAATGCATCTTTATGGGGCTGTATGGCAACAGATTCATGCCAGCAATGCAGTGCATGTTTAAGTTATGAAATAGCGGATGGTATTTCTCAACAATCAAAAATAAAATGCTATTATAATTCAAAAGTCTCAAGAATTAAACTGACCAGGGATGGATATCAATTTGATTTAAAATCCGAACAAATTCAACCCTTTTGTTCAGATGCTGTCATTTTGGCCACAGGATTTTCTCCAACAAATCCTTACGGGTTGTTAAAAGAGACCTTTGAGAAAAATAAAAATATTATTACCACGGTAGATTTAAATAAACGTATAACAAACAATACGCTTCCGAGCTGGATCGGGAAAGATCGGGCACCCAGGATTGCTTTCTTCCAATGCGTGGGTTCAAGAAACCGTGAAACAGGTAAAGATTATTGTTCTCAGGTCTGTTGTAAAATTTCTTTGCGCCATATAAACAAATTACTGAAACTCTATCCCAAGGCTCAGATCACTCTATTTTATATCGATCTCCAAATAATTGGAAAAGAAATCAGATCTCAATTTACTCGTCTTTCCGAAAACATTAATTTGGTTCAAGGAGTGCCCCATGAGGTGTTCGACAATAAAGAAAAAGGCAAGCTATCTATAATCAGAGAAAACAATTCCGATGGTAACGCTCGAATCGTTGATCATTTTGATAAGATTGTACTTTCAGTTGGGATACAAGCCAATACGGAAACCAATCCGGTAGCAGAGTCATTGGGGATTGATTTGGATGAATGGGGATTTATTAGCAATCACGATTCTCTGGCCAAAAAAAATATTTTTGTTGCAGGTTGTGCTGCAGGACCTTGTGATATTTTGAGTGCAAGGCAACAGGGAATACTTTGTGCCAATAAAGTGATTCGACAATTAAATCAAGCAGATTCAAACCCATTTAATACATATGTGGCAATCCTTGGTGATGGTGATGCTGCAGTAAATATGGCAACGGCCTTATCAGATAAAAAGATAGATTCCTTTATATTTGGCCAAGGTGAAAACAAAAAGATCAAAATTTCAAATGCCATTTATATCCCTGATGCTGACAAAATGGGAATCAAAGGGTCGGTTGGATCATATTCTATCTCTTTCTCTTCTGGTGGAAAATTTCAAAAGAAAGAAGTTTCAGCCATTATAATAGCAAAATCCAACAAATTAATTTCGCCATGTGTTGATCTGGACTTACCATCAAAAATGCAAATTGGGTTAACACCTATTTTAAATCAATTTGAAACAGACCCTGAATCCATTCCAAAATCGGTTCTTTTTTGGTTGGACTACTTTAAACCTGAGTCTAAATCTTCTTCGAGAAAAGTCTTACATCTTGCAATGAAGCTTACTCAAGCAAACAAAAAAATTACGATTATCATGAAGAATATGTTGGTTCACAGGCTAACGGGTCAAAGAGAGTACGACCAAGCAAGAAAAATGGGCGTGAAATTTTTTCGGGTCCAAGATAATAATGATGTAAAGATTCATACAGATGGAAACCGTCTAAAATTTGAACTAATAGATTATTCTTTAGGCGATATTATAATCTCTATTAAAAATGATTTGTTGGTTATTCCTGATCATGAAATACCCGATGAATCGTTTAAATCACTTGCATCAAAATTGAATGTCCAACTTGATACAGAGGGGTTTTTTCAATCATCCAACGTTCGGCACCGGATTGTAAATAGCCCGAGAAAGGGCATCTATTTCACAGGTCCATGCCACGATAATATTGATGGTTATGACCAGAAGGATGAAATCGATATGATTCTTTCTTCCATTATTCAATTATCAAATCATAAAAATAATGAATCACATCCCTTGATAAGAATCAACCCGGATAAATGCCAAAAATGTCTGACATGTTTCAGGATTTGTCCCCATGGTGCTATTGTATTAAAAGATGGAGAAAAACCATGGTTAAATTCACAGGCATGTTTCCAATGTGGGTTATGTATATCGAGTTGTCCGGCATTGGCCATTGAATCTGATCAGTTTTGTGACGATTTCTTTATCCGGAATCAGTCAAAAACGAAAATAACCATTTTTGCATGTGAACGTTCTGCAAGTATTGCCTTTGACCGAATAAAAGGGGGTATGAAACAAAATAATGTTCGACTTAAAACTGTCCCATGTGTCTGCAGGATCGGAGAGAATATTTTATTAAAAACATTGGAACGCGGTTCAAAAAGAATTATTCTGGCAGGCTGTCATCAGGATAATTGTCGTTCGATTAAAGGTAGTCGTATCGCCGATACCCGATCGAAGATTATAGACAATTTGCCTGGAATTGATCCATCTTCAATTGTTTTTTTTCCTGTTGCAGCAAATGAATCTGCAAGATTTGAACAATTCCTAAATGACATGTCTTCATCTGTCAAATTGATATAAAAGGATTAACCTAATGGAAACTATAGAAATATCTGACAGCTCATTTTTAATTCAGTCATTAAACAATCTGGATAAAGGGGATAATACTTTTGAATGTATGTCTTGTGGAGCTTGCACTTCAAGCTGTTCCTGGTTTGAAGGAGAAGGAGGACCGGTTCCGAGGCAAATCATCAAGATGGCAAGGATGGGGCTGGATGAACAATTGATTAAAAGTGGGATGCTCTGGGATTGTCTGTTGTGCAATCGGTGCACTCAGAACTGCCCCATGGGAATCACTATGTCTAAGGTTGTCCGAAAAGCCAGGTCTCATCCTGATGCGGGCAATCTCATATCAGAAGATATTCAAAAAGGTATTAAATCAAGACTTTCTACTGGTGATGTCAATGGGCTTACAAAGGAAGAATTTGTAGAAACCATTGAATGGATGTCCGAGGAATTTGCTGATGAACTATGTGACCCCAAAGCAAAAATTCCTTATGATCAAGAAGGAGCAAAATTTCTTTATTTGCCAAATCCAAGAGAACTTGGAATTAACCTGATGCACCTGACAGCCATGGCAAAAATTTTCTATGCCTCTCATGAATCCTGGACCATGTCCAGCAAACATACCGATGTAACAAACTGGGGATATTTTGTCAGTGACGATGCCATTGCAAAAGAAATGGCCTTAATGGTGATCGAACCAGCAGAAAAATTGGGGATCCAGACATTGGTACTTTCTGAGTGTGGACATGGTTACCATGTTTTGAAGGTAATGGCGGAACAACTGATTGGCAGAAAACCCACATTTGAAGTCATCAGTATGCCTGAGTTTATTTTAAGGTGTGTGGAAAACAAAACGATTACATTAAATAAAGATCTTCATCCTTATCCCATTGCATATCACGACCCTTGCAATTTAGGAAGAAAGTCCGGGCTGTTTGATGCACCCCGCCAATTGCTGGCCCTCTGTTGTAAAGAGGTTGTAGAATTGCTTCCAAACCGTGAAAATGCAATCTGCTGTGGTGGTGGCGGAGGAATGCTTCAGGATAGTAAAAGTTTTAATAAGAGAATGATTACGGGAAAGGCAAAAGCAGATCAAATTATTAAATCAGGTGTAGATTGTGTGGCTGCGCCTTGTCTTTCCTGCAATCGACAATTAGGAGATATTTCCAAGCATTATAAGCTGGGTGTAAAGGTGGATACTATTGCTGCGCTGGCGTCAAAGTCACTGGTTATCGGTTAACATAGTGGATTAATATTGATAAGCATTTAGACTGGTTCTCAATAAAACGACCTCCCTTCATTGTGTATGGTTCAAAGACCTTGAACAGTTTCAGGCAGAAGGCAAAGAAGCCATTATCTTAAAAAAACTGTAACATGTCCCCGAATAATTCAATATATCATAGATGTCCCCGAATAATTCACTTGGTATCTTAACTATGATTGCAAATATTACCAAGACATATCCTTGTTAGTTATTTATGGACAATAAATAGCAAAAGAAACAAACTCAAATCTGAATAAAAATATATCCACCTTCAGCATATCCGAGCATTCTGAAGAAAGGATTATAATTATATGATAATCCTTTATAATAAGTATCGAAACCGACCTGATAAGGATAAACTTGAGAGGGGTCAACATCAAGGAGAGTGACCTTTTTAGATTTTAAATCAAATCCTCCCACCGGAGAAATATGGGGAATATGAAGTTCTGGTAAAAAACTGCCCTGGTCAAAATGAGAAATAATCAAACAATCGCCTTTTGTTTCAAATTGTTCAAGCCTGTCATAAAGGATTTGTTTTATTATTTTCAATTCTTTTAAATCCTTTGTTGCTTGAACTGTTTCAACAAATTGGAAGGAAATATCATACGCCTTTAAACTGCTTTCCACCACCCGGCCAAGCATAAAAAGTGGAAGGCCTCTGCGCCCTTTGTGGCCATTATCACTCATTCGCTCTTTCCAATGCGCCGTCTTTACCTTTTCTAGCAGGTCTCTTTGGGTAACGGGTGCGCCATTTAAAGATCCAGACTTTTCAAGAAAAACATTCACAACAGACGCTATGGTTGCTACCGAACATGAAGACTCATGAAACTGCTTAACATGGTGCTTAAACAACCCATCTTTGATAAAATTTGCCTCAGGTTTATAAGGTTCTTGAAGGTATGCTGCTTTATCGTCTCCAAATGCACCTTTTTGAAAAATCTTCTGGAAAAAAAACAACCCATAAAGATATGAACGAATCACCCATTTTAAAACCATCATAGTACCTGCTTATCATCTACTATTATTTATTGCCTGACCGAAAACCCGTGTTGGACGAAAAGTTGCCCATATGCAAGGCGCAAGGAATCTTGAAACCGGAGTGTACTACTGTACATGAGGCCACTCTTATAATTTGGCAAGATTTTGAAGCAACGCAGCAGATGGGTGAGCTTTTGTTCAAACACTATTTAATATGTCTTTTAAATAGTGACCTGTATAGCTTTTAGGCGATTTGGCTACCTTTTCCGGAGGCCCTTGAGCAATGATCTGTCCGCCGCTATTGCCCCCTTCAGGTCCGAGATCAATAATCCAGTCTGCTGTCTTAATCACATCCATATTGTGTTCAATAATGATCACTGTATTCCCTGCATTTGTCAGGCGTGTTAACACCTTAAGTAACAGTCGTACATCCTGGAAATGTAATCCTGTTGTAGGTTCATCAAGGATATAGAGGGTTTCTCCGGTATCCCGTTTCGCAAGTTCCCGGGCCAGCTTAATTCTTTGAGCTTCTCCGCCGGACAGGGTTGTGGCTGCCTGTCCAAGCTTAATATACGAAAGCCCAACATCCATTAAGGTATTCAGGATATTGGTAATTTTTGGGTGACTGGAAAACAGTTCCCTTGCCTGCATAATAGAAAGATTAAGGATATCTGAAATAGAATGATCTTTGTATTTGATTTCCAAAGTCGCCCGGTTAAACCGCTTGCTGTTACAAATTTCACAAGGGACAAATACATCTGCTAAAAAATGCATTTCTACCTTGATATACCCATCACCCTTACAGGCCTCGCACCTTCCACCTTTAACATTAAAAGAATATCTCCCCTTTTTATACCCACGCGCCTTTGATTCCGGTAGCAACGCAAAAAAATCTCTGATATGATCAAACACTTTTGTATAGGTGGCAGGATTACTTCTGGGTGTCCGGCCAATGGGCTTTTGATCAATATTAATAATTTTATCTAAATGGGAGAGTCCTTTAATTTTTTCATGTCCTCCGACAGTCATTTGTGATTTATGAAGTTTTACAGCTAACGCTGGATACAAAATCTGATTAATCAGGGTTGATTTACCCGCCCCAGAGACTCCAGTGACTGCAACAAGCAGCCCTAATGGTATTTTAGCAGAAATATTCTTAAGATTATTTTCTGATGCCTTAACAATTGTCACCCATTTATTACCTTGGCTTTTGGGCGTTTTCCTGTTTTTAGGGATATCAATTTGTTCTATACCGGTTAAAAATTTACCCGTGATGGATACAGGATTCTGTTTTATCTGATCCGGGCTTCCCTGGGCAACGATCTGTCCACCCAGATGACCTGCTCCAGGCCCAATATCAACAATCCAGTCTGATTCTTCCATGGTTTCCTGATCATGTTCTACAATGATCAATGTGTTGCCGATATCCCTTAAATGATGAAGGGTATGCAACAACTTAATATTATCCCGTTGGTGAAGTCCGATGGAAGGCTCATCAAGAATATAAAGTACGCCTGTGAGTTCTGATCCTACCTGGGAGGCAAGTCGAATCCTTTGAGATTCGCCGCCAGATAGAGTTGGACCACTCCTGTCAAGGGAGAGGTAATTCAAACCCACGTTTACCAGAAAGCCAAGCCGATCTGATATTTCCTTTAGTAATTCTTCAGCAATCAGCTTTTTACTTCCTGTCAGATTTAATCCATTCACAAAATCAAAAGCTTGTTTAACTGTCATGGATGTCACATCAATAATGGATTTTTTATGGACATGAACATGAAGCACCTCATTTTTTAGGCGCTTCCCTTTACAGGCGGGGCATGTGGTGGCCGTCATGAATGCAGAATAATATTTTTTTTGCCCTTCAGACTTAGTTTCCCTGTATCGTCTCATCAAAGTATGGATCAATCCTTCATGTGTTCGAGTGAACTCTCCCTGGATCTTGGCCGAGTTCCAGCTAACCGTCATTTCCTTATCTTTGGATCCGTACAATAATAAATCTTTATCCTTTTTAGACAATTTTTCCCATGGCAGGTCAAAATCGATCCCCCACTGATGTTCCATCGCCTTAAGCTGACTCATCCCCCAGGAATTATCATTCTGATACCGAGGTTTTTTGATAAAATAATTTTTCCAGGGGAGAACCGCTCCCTGGCGGATACTCAATTTCTTATCCATTATAATTTTATCCGGATCCATAGACAATAGCGTGCCAATCCCATTGCAGTCCGGGCACATGCCCAAAGGAGAATTAAATGAAAAAATCTGTGGCGTGAGTTCAGGATAAGCAATGCCGCAACAAGATCGTGCTTCGCTCATTTTCAAATCTTCTCTACCCAGCATATGAACAATCATCTGACCGTTACCCAGTTTAAGGGCATTTTCAACTGAATCCGTCAGTCGTTTTTCAAACTTTTGATTATTTTTAACCACCAATCGATCGATTACGACTTCTATATGATGCTTCTTATTTTTAGCCAGTGTCTGAACATTTTCAAGCGCCTGAACCACACCATCGACCCTGACTCTGGCATAACCCTCTTTTTTTAAAGCCTCGAGTCTTTCTTTATGTTCTCCTTTTCTATTTTCCACGATTGGAGAAAGGATCAAAATCTTTGAATTTTCAGGTAATGACAAAATTTGTGACACCATGCTCTGAGCATGGCCGCGGCCCACTTTTTCCCCACATTTATAGCAATACTGTGTCCCCACCCTTGCAAACAATACCCTTAGGTAATCATAAATCTCTGTAATGGTTCCAACGGTTGATCTGGGATTCTTACTGGCGGCTTTCTGTTCTATAGCAATGGTGGGAGACAGGCCTCTTATCGTGTCATATTTTGGTTTTTCCATCTGGCCTATGAACTGTCTGGCATAGGAAGAAAGGGATTCCACATATCGGCGCTGCCCCTCTGCAAAAATCGTATCAAAGGCAAGGCTTGATTTGCCAGAACCAGACACGCCGGTAAACACAACCATCTTCTTTTTAGGAATATCGATATCAATATCTTTAAGATTGTGTTCTTTGGCCCCTTTGACAATGATTCGATCAAGCTCCTTGGAATTTTTACCTGAAATCATTTGGGTTATTTCTTCAGATTGAACGATTGATAACGCTGATGAACTGGGGCTTTTCATGTCTTTAATTTTTACTCCTGATATGCTGTTTTTTCTGATTCCAACAGTATAAAATCATAAGCATGGGAGGATAAAAGTAAAGCACTATATTATTAAAATTCAAATTGATTTTATGCTGATGCATTTGATAAGAATAGAAGCATGAAATCGAATCAAACATATAAATTGGCCTATTCAAGCTGCCCAAATGATACCTTTATTTTTAAAGCCATTGCCCGGCGCTTGATTGACCTTCAGGGCTTTTCATTTGATATTGTGATTGAGGATGTAGAAACCTTGAACCAAAATGCTGCCAAAGATGCGTATGATATTACTAAATTGTCTTTTGCAGCATTTGGAAATCTTATGAACAAATATGCCCTGTTGAAAACGGGATCAGCCTTAGGGGTGGGTTGCGGGCCGCTCATCATCTCTCTTCCCGGACAATTCATAGACACTAAAAAAAAGCCGATCATTGCTGTACCAGGCCTGGGGACAACCGCTTATCATCTTTTCAAATTTTATATGGACGATCTTTTCTCTGGACTTGATACGCAAATAATGCCCATGCCGTTTGAAAAAATCATGCCGGCTGTTATTGAAAAAAAGGCGGACTTTGGTGTGATTATCCATGAAGGACGGTTTGTATATCAGGCCATGGGGCTTGAATTAAAAGCTGATTTAGGCCAATGGTGGGAAGATAAAACTGCTTTACCCATTCCCTTAGGATGCATTGCCATTAAACGGGATATCGACCCTGTTGTTGCCTGCGACATTCAAAATTTGATCAGACAAAGCATTGACCACGCCTTTTTACATCCATCTATGGGGTATGATTATATTCAAGCGAATGCTCAGGAAATAGATGAAGATGTGATTCAACAGCATATCCAGCTGTATG
>JAAEKY010000676.1 GCA_024227235.1 Desulfobacteraceae bacterium
GTCAATACTTATATTTTGTAAGGTATGTGTTTGTGTTATCATGTTACAAATATCTCCTCAAGTTACCAGCCACGGGTTTTGATTATATTTTCAATTTCTGCCTGGCGAATGCGCTCTTCATGTTCATGTTTTAAAGTGTAGGCCTGGGTGATTTTTTCAAGCAGAAGCTCAGTGTCAGCTGGTTTCATAAGAAAATCAAATGCTCCAAGCTTCATTCCCTGTATGGCGTTTTCTACTGTAGCTTCCCCGGTCAACATAATTACCGGAGTATTTGGTTTCATCTTAGTAATTTTTTTTAAGGCATCAATCCCAGAAACCCCAGGCATCAGCACATCAAGAATTATGACACCAAAATCAATTTTTTCAGCCATCTCAATGGCATTTTCTCCTGAATATACTGTTGTGACTGCAATATCTCTCAACTCCAGACGCTGAGCTAAGGTATCGACAAAATCTTTTTCATCATCTACTAGTAATACTTTGATTTTCATTTTAATTGACCTCCAGTAGGTTTTAAAATTTTATACGCAGAATGCTATTCTATTAGACAACTTAGCCTTTTTTCATGGCGATCTTTTCATAGGCCTTTTTCATGGTAGCTGTAATTAAATCAATATCCGCAGGTTTTTGTAAA
>JAAEKY010000677.1 GCA_024227235.1 Desulfobacteraceae bacterium
AAAATCAAGCCAAAGAAACTGCCGGTTTTCAAATGCGGAAAAAAATTGAAGGAACGGGTGGACAAGGTATAAAGGAATCCGGGGGCATTCATGTCAAATTCAAACATTATTAAATTTCTACCACCCATGACATTCAATAAAAATTTTATATCAAAATTTATTGGGGAAAAACGGTCATGTGCGGCACTCGGCATTGTCGAAACATCTGGTCAGCAAAAAGGATTTTTAGCCTTTAAGCCAGATAAGGGTTTTAATACGTCAACTGGTCAAAACGGCTTTGAATTAGGCTCGGGACTCCTGGGAACCAGCAAGATTGCCATTCTGCACCTTGTTTTGAATTTTGATAATGAATACATTTACGATATTTTATTGAATTTGAATTCGCCTGTAGTAAGAAATGTTTTAAAGGTATGGGAAAAAACTGATGATCATTTCTTTTTTGCCTTTGGAGACAGCGGATTCACCGCATTTGATCAGACGCTCGGAGAAGCCTGGCGCAAAGATAACTATTTTGGAATGTTGGAGAGAGCCACAAATACGGTGTCACAGTATGAGGACACAGTTAACGCTTTAAAAAACACCGATATGTTATTTGGGACCCATATAGATTTGATTTTTCAAGATGAGGTCGAGTTTTTAGACCTTTCG
>JAAEKY010000678.1 GCA_024227235.1 Desulfobacteraceae bacterium
AGGTCAGAAATGCACTTAAATGATTTCAACAATTAGTCAGGCAGTCAGCTAGAAAAAGGGAAAAATCAAGATCTGGTGAATTGAGCACAATATACTGGGTGTCCCAAAATGGATTCCTGCTTCAATCAACCACTGCATACACCTTGTGACTTTAATTTATGGCCTTCAAGGTTGTTAGAAAGAAGGAATCTTATGTGAATGCAACGTTGTTAAGGTCTATGGTTGTCAAAATTCAATACAGGGAGAAGAATTCATGTTTGGGACACCCAGTATATTGTGCTCAAATCACCAGATCTTGATTTTTCCCCTTTTCTAGCTTACTGCCTGACTAATAGTTGAAATCATTTAAGTGCATTTCTGACCTAAAAGTAATTTGCGCCCAGTCTTGGGGTTGGATAGAAGCACTTTGGGCTCTCTGAAGTGTCAAATTAAGCTTAAAACAGCCCCCATCCTGATGACGAATAAAAAAAAACACACTGTATATTAAGGAGGGCTGAATCAGAAAAGGATTATATAATTGGCTAGCTAGCTAATTTTGTTTGCTGGCAGATTATGACACTCTATTCTTACTTCAACTTCTTCATTTCTTTTTCATAGCGTGAAAGATCGAACGGGCGACCTTTATTTAAGACAAAATAGATTTCATCCAGTAATACCTGTGCGATCATTTCTTTTGCTTTTTTGGTACTATAGCCTTTATTCTCTAGCCTCTTCAGAGTAATCC
>JAAEKY010000679.1 GCA_024227235.1 Desulfobacteraceae bacterium
AATGTTATATTGTTTTAAGTAAGCTTTTTCTCATACCGTTTTAACAATAATGAATTTCCAACCACAGATAAAGAGGAAAACCACATGGCAATGCTTGCGAATTCTGGTTTTAGAGCGATACCATATTGTGGATAAAGTACTCCTGCTGCAATGGGAATCATCAGTGTGTTATAGAAAAATGCCCAGAAAAAGTTGAGTTTTATGGTTTTTAATGTTTTTCTACCCAAGCGTATGGATCTGTCTACATCAAGAAGACTGTTTTTTATCAAAACTACATCGCCAGTTTCTTTTGCAACATCAGTTCCTGAGCCAATGGCAATGCCAATATCAGCCTTTGCAAGGGCAGGGGCATCATTAATACCATCGCCAACCATGCCAACCTTTAATCCCTGTTTTTGCCATTTTTTTACATAGTTTATTTTGTCTTCCGGCAGGACTTCAGCTTCAACTTCATCAATTCCAACCACTGCTGCAACAGCTTTTGCAGCAACGTGATTATCTCCTGAAATAAGAGCAGTCTTTATCCCTGAT
>JAAEKY010000680.1 GCA_024227235.1 Desulfobacteraceae bacterium
AAACCATAAGGAAAAACAATCCGAATCTGAGTTGGTCGGTGGCAATGAGCGAATTCTGCTGATAGATGACGAGCATGATATCCTTGAAATTGAGAAAGAAATGCTGAGAAAACTGGGGTATATCACCACGGCCAAAGATAATGCGATAGAAGCCTTGAATTTATTTTCCGGGCAGCCAGAGCAGTATGATCTTGTAATCACTGACATGACAATGCCTAAAATGACTGGTGATAAACTCGCTGTTGAGCTGAGAAAGATACGCTCCGATATTCCCGTCATTCTTTGTACTGGATTTAGTGAACTTATGTCTAAAGAAAAGGCGGAGTCTCTGGGGATAAAGGGATTTCTGATGAAGCCAATTGCAATGAAAGATCTTTCAAGTAGTATCCGTGGCCTGCTTGATAAAAGAAAAAGTTGACTCAAGAATGAAGGAGTAGTAAAAAATGCTGAAATGGAGTTAGAAAAAGTCGGATATGACACTTCGAACTTGTACAAAACTTGATGGGATCATCCTATATTGTATTAAAACCTGATTGTAAATTGATTTATCCACGCAATTCAGATTTATTGAATGTAAAAGCTTTTGATGACATTTATTATATCCAAGAAATTGTCAATCAAGCTATTGAAAATGATGGAAAATTTATACATTATACGTATAGATGGCAAAATAAGCTTGACCCAGCGATTCAGACTAAACTTGTTGCAGCAAAATATATTAAAGGAAAAAACTAAATAATTTCAGCGGCTGATTATATTTATTTTCCGGTTCTCTAAAAAGCTCAAGTTGAGGCTTCCAGTTGGGCAAAGTCCATAAACATGTAGGGTGCGTTTTACGCACCAGGTTTTTC
>JAAEKY010000681.1 GCA_024227235.1 Desulfobacteraceae bacterium
AAAATCAAATGTTACATGTTTGATTTTATATAATCCACAACGGCTTTTCCATCAACGCCTTTTGTATTTGCTTTTTTGATATATTCATCAAATACTGGAGCAACAGCTGCTTCCCATTTTTTTGACTCTTCATCAGAAAGACTAACCACTTTGCCACCTTTGGACTTAAAGAATTCAAGACCGGCTTTATCAGCATCGTCCCAGGCTTGGCCATGTTTGACAGAATATTCAGCATTAAGATCTGCTATAATTTTTTGTTGTGCAGGTGTCAGTTTGAGCCATTTACTTTTATTCATAAAAATAGCAAATGTGGTGGTATAAGCTGTTGAATAATTTTCAGTCAGATAATGAACGACTTCACCCAATTTCCATCCTTTGTTGGCTTCAACAGGATGAGAGGAACCATCTACAACGCCTTTTTGAAGCATCTGGTAGCATTCTCTCATGGATTTGCCGACAGGGGAAGCACCTAGAGCAGCCTGTACCATACCGCTAGTACCGGTACCTCTGAGTTTTAGACCCTTCAAATTTGCCATAGAATCGACAGCTTTATCTCGAGTATGAATCAATCCAGGTCCATGACCATGGAGAAACATGATTTGTGAATCATCAAATTCTTTGGGGTGAAATTTATTTAAAACAGCATTGGCAACAGCTGTTGCCTGTACGCCACTTTTGTAGCCCATAGGAAGGTCAATGGCGGAAGCCACAGTAAACCGACCTCGTGAATATGCAAGAACTGTCATACCGATATCTGCAATACCCTGAACAACACCATCATAAGTTTGTGGTGCTTTGGTAAGGGTTCCAGCAGGAAAATATTTAATAGAAATTTCTCCGTTGGTTCTTTTTTCTACTTCTTTACACCAGGCTTCTGCCAGTTGGCTTTGAACGTGTGTAGGGGGGAAAAAATTTGCATAGGTGAATGTTGTTTTAGCCGATGCATTTAATGCAAAAAGCGCACTAAAGCAAAAAATTGTTAAAGTTAGAAAAGCGATCCTCTTCATTTTATTGACCTCCTAAAAGTGTTTGTCGTAGACTCAAAAACTAATGTGTGACCCTAAAACGTGTTTGGGCTTTCATCTCCTTTTGATGAACCCATATTTATAGTATCATAATGTAACTATAAATTAGCTATTTTGCGCGACTATATTTAAAAAGAGGAAAGTATGTCAAGGGAAAAGTTTGGTTTCAATGTATAAAAGCAGACCATATATAGTTGATATATCAACTATATATTTGGGTAAAAGTTTGTGGAAATTTAACAGAATTCAAATTTGATGCGGGTATAGCTATAAGGTGGTTATTTATTGACTACGATGTAAATAGCTTATAGGCTTGAGTTTTCAAACAAAGAGGGGTGAAATCAAAAAATAGTGAGACTTTTTAATAAAGTTGATAAGTCAACTAATAATTATTAATTATTTTTTGTTAAGTACCCTGATTTTTTTCTTGTTTTTTAAATTCAAATACTTTTAAATTCTCTTGTTAGATGATAAGCACTACTAAAAAAAAAATTAAATAAATTCTTGACCTGTAGCTGTAATGTATCTATAAGGTATCTAAGTAGTAGCTTAAAGACAATTAAGATATAAAATCGTTGTAAACAGGATATACTAAATTAAGATTTATCGAGGCAATATGAGTAAGGAAGATCAGCCAGATAGCAGTTTTGAAAGAGATGTACTCCGCACGAAAGTCAAATTTGAGATTTACGGCGAACAGATGATCGAAAAAACTGTTAACTCAAGCGGTAATAGTGGAAGGGTTTATTTACCGCCTGAATGGATCGGGACAAAAGTGAAAGTCGTGAAATGTTAAATTTGTAAAAATTTACACAACAAGGTGTCTTAAAATAATAATAAGGAGATAAAAATGGGAAACGTTCCTGAAAAAATTTGGACTTGGCAAATGGCCAGTCCGTTTAAGAAGGACAGGGAAACAGGAGAATCTACTCCCGGAAAATTGGAAAAAACACAAATTGATGTACCTGAACTAAAACCAGGAGAGGTTCTGGTTGAAGTGGCAGGCTGCGGTATTTGTCATACAGACCTTGGCTATTTTTATTATGGGGTTCCCACGGTGAATAAACCGCCTTTAACATTGGGCCATGAAATTTCCGGAACTGTTGTGGCAGCTGCTGATGATGTGGCCATCTGGAATGAAAAAGAAGTCATTATTCCGGCAGTTATGCCTTGCAGAAAATGCGATCTTTGTAAAACCGGCAGAGGAAACAGGTGCCTGTCTCAGAAAATGCCCGGAAACAGCATGGGGATCTACGGTGGATTCTCCAGTCATATACCGGTACCCGCTATTGATCTTTGTGAAGTGAAAAATCGGGGGAGTATTCCCCTTGAAAAGTTGGCAGTGGTTGCAGATGCTGCAACAACTCCCTTCCAGGCCGCCAAACGAGCCGATGTGCAAGTGGGAGATAATGCAATAGTTATTGGCGTTGGTGGAGTAGGTCAATACATGGTTCAAGTTCTAAAGGCCATTGGCGCTGCCAATGTTGTTGCCATTGATATCAACCAGGAACGCCTGGATACTATGCTGAAAAATGGCGCAGACTTTGCCATTAATTCCATGGGAAAAACGCCAAGGGAAATTTCAGGAGAACTCAAAGGTATTAGAAAAGAAAATGGGCTTGCATCCACTGGATGGAAAATTTTTGAAGTTTCCGGAAGTAAACCAGGTCAGGAACTTGGACTGGCACTGTTAAGTTTTACAGGCAAGATGGTTGTCGTAGGTTTTGGCCCGCAAAAAGTTGAATATTCCATTTCAAGACTCATGGCATTTGATGCTGAACTTATTGGTACCTGGGGGTGTTTACCAGAATACTATCCATCTGTTTTAAGCATGATAACGAGTGGAAAAATAAATTTTGAAGAGTTTGTTCAGACAAGGCCTATGAGCACGATTCAGGAAAGTTTTGATGAGGCCCACAAACAGTCACCAGATCAGAGAATTGTACTTATTCCTGATTTTTAAATATTTTATAAGGAAGAGAATATAATGAAATTAGAAGGAAAAAAAGCTATCGTAACAGGCGGCAGCAGAGGTATCGGAAAAGCCATAGCCCTTTTATATGCTAAAGAAGGTGCAGATGTTTTAGTCAACTATCATTCCAATGATGCAGCAGCAAAAGAAACGGTTGCCCAAATTGAAAAATTGGGAAGAAAAGGTGTTGCTGTGGCTGCAGATGTCGCCAATTATGAAAGCGCACAGAATATGGTTGATGAATGTGTAAAACAATTGGGCGGTGTAGATATTGTTGTCAACAACGCCGGTATTTCAAGGCCTTCCATGTTGCTTAAAATGAAAGAAGAAGACTGGGATACCATCATTAATATCCATTTGAAAGCGGCCTTTAATACGTCTCAGGCTGCTGGTCGTTATATGAAAGAAAAAAAATATGGAAAAATTATTAATGTAATTTCAACTGCTGGTATTTTTGGCACTATTGGCCAGATTAACTATGCTTCAGCAAAGGCGGGGATTATTGGATTTACAAAATCTGCATCCCGTGAGCTTGGACGGTATGGAATTAACGTCAATGTCATCTGCCCGGGTATTACTAAAACTGAGATGACAGGTAAACTTCAATCAGATGAAAAACTTCGTAAAATCTATGAAGGAAGAATTCAACTTGGCAGATTTGGAGAGCCTGAAGAAGTTGCGCCTGCATTTGTATTTCTTGCTTCTGATGATGCAAGTTATATCACAGGCCAGGTATTAGGCGTAGACGGTGGGTACATCGGATAAAAATTGTCTTTTAGTCCAACTTCTGTGTTGCTCGAAAACATTTTAATCCTCAAAATACCTCCGGTATTGTTCCGGTTAAA
>JAAEKY010000682.1 GCA_024227235.1 Desulfobacteraceae bacterium
ACAGAAGAGACTTTTATCAAATATAGTCTGAATTGTCCATAAAAAAATTAGCATCATTTTTTTTTAGTAAAATATATTGCTTTTAACGTTATCATGATAATGATATACTAAATTTTTATCAAAACTATCTTATAGGTACTTTTAATGGCAAAAAAGATCAATCCGGATAATAAAAATAAAAAGCGGCTGACAAAAAAAGATTTACTGATTCCTCCAGCTAAGGCTAAAACTTCAAATTCAAAAGCGCTTGTAAAATCAGATCCCATTCAAAGCTATCTTAACGAAATAAGTAGATATAAGCTGCTTACAAGAGAACAAGAAGTTGAACTTGGCACACGAATCCAGGAAGAAGAAGACAAGGAAGCAGCCATTATCATGACCACCTCAAATCTGAGATTGGTGGTAAAAATAGCCCTTGAATTCCAGAGGATATGGATGCAGAACCTTCTGGATTTAATCCAGGAAGGCAATGTGGGTCTTATACAGGCGGTCAAAAAATTCAATCCATATAAAAACGTTAAATTTTCTTATTATGCCTCTTTCTGGATCAAAGCCTATATCCTTAAATTTATCATGGATAATTGGCGGATGGTGAAAATTGGAACCACTCAAGGCCAACGTAAATTATTTTTCAGGTTGAAAAAGGAAAAGCGACGGTTAATTGAACAGGGATTTGATCCAAAGCCAAAACTTTTGTCAGAACGGCTTGGGGTATCAGAAAAAGAAGTGGTTGATATGGATCAAAGGCTGGCCAATTGGGATTTAAGTCTTGATGAGCCATTGAAAAATGATTCCAATACCACAAGAATAGAATTCATTAATGTTGAATCAGATACTTCTGAAGATAGGGTGGCTAAAAAAGAAATTGAAGATATTCTGCACACCAAAGTCAATGAATTTAAAAAGACCCTTAATGACAGGGAATTGGATATCTTTGACACAAGAATTTTCTCGGACAGTCCTCAAACCCTTCAGATGATTGGAGAACGATACTCTATCTCCCGCGAAAGAGTCAGACAGATCGAAAATAATATTATTAAAAAAATGAAAGCATATTTTAAAAAGGATATGCCTGATTTTGACATGTATGATCACAGCCAATAGACTCTAATTTGTTTATACTTTAAGGTAACACGAATTATGAAAAAAATATTTTTTTGCCTTCTTCTTATTTTTATACCGATTTCTTTTCTAGCAGGCTGTACACAACTTAAACAGAATAAAGCGCCAGAAGGTAAATTTGTGCAGGAAACGGATCTGTCTGCAAACTATTATTACCTTGAAGCTAGATTCCATATTAAAAACCAGGAATTCAAAAAAGCGATTGCCACTTTGGAAAAAGCGATTGCTAAAGATCCAGAGTCATATATTTTAACACGTGATCTTATCCGGCTATACTTAAGGCAGAATAATGAAAAAAAAGCCATGGAACTTGCAGAAGACCTTGTTCGGACAGCGCCCGATAATGTGAATGGGCTGCTGCTGCTTATTCAGCTAAAAAAAGATACAATAGATGAAACCAAGCTGGTTGAAATTTTAAATAAAATTTTAGCGCTTGACCCCAAAAACAAGGAAACTTTTCTTCGTCTTGGCAAGATCTATATGGAGAAAAAAAATGATGCCCAAGCGCAAGCTTTGTTTGAAAGGATGGTCGCACAATTTCCTGAGTATTATGTGGCCTGGTTTTACCTTGGTGAAATTCATATGATTCAAAAAAACTATGTTCTTGCAAAGACTCAATTCTTAAAAACCATTGATTTAGAACCGGATCTTTTGGAACCAAGATTTCAATTAATAAAAATTTATACCCTCACAACACCTGAGGGGTATAAAGAAAAAATATCAAAAACCTATGAGGACATACTAGAAATAGAATCGGATAATCAACGGGCGCTCTTGGGCAACGCACTGCACTTATATAAAACCGGTACGAAAAAAGAAGCCCAAACTATTTTTGATGAACTTGGTAAAGAAGCGAAAACCGATTCAAGGCTGCTTATGACAGCTTTTGATGAATATATTTCTAGTAAGAAATACGAAGATGCTATCATCATTTTTTCTCAAATGCTAAAAACCGATCCTGATAATTCAACCTTGAACTTTTTTACGGGAATGGCATATGAAGCCACCAAGGATATTAAAACCGCCATTTCTCATTATTTAAAAATCAAACCCGATCATTCCCAATACAAAAAAACAATTTTAAGCATTGCTTTACTCTACAAAGAACTTGGAGAAACCCAGACCGCTATCAATTATCTTGAAGACAAACAAAAAGTCTTTCCAAAAGACATCGATATAATCACGTATCTTTCCTCTTTCTACGAACGAGAGCATGCGTATGAAAAAGCCATAAATCTTTTAAACCAAAGTCTTGAAGTTTCACCTGACAATACATCTTTGCTATTCAGGCTTGGTGCAGTACAAGATAAGTCGGGGCTTAAGGATGCCAGCATCAACACCATGAAAAAAATTATTGAAATTGATCCAAAGGATGCCAGTGCGTTAAACTACCTGGGATATTCCTATGCAGACTTAGGCATCAAGCTTGATGAGGCAGTTTTACTTATTGAAAGAGCGTATAAGATCAGACCGGATGATGGATATATCATTGATAGTCTGGGTTGGGTATATTACATGAAAGGCGACTTTGAAAACGCTGTAAAATATCTTGAGAAAGCAGCAGAATTAACTTCTTTTGAGACCATTATATCTGACCATCTTGGAGATGCTTATCAAAAAACAAATCAATTTAAAGAGGCCTTAAGCACTTATCAAAAGGCCTTGGCTAATGCAAAGGAAGACGATCAAAAAAAAGTACTTGAACTTAAGAAAAAAATTGCTGCCCTGAAAAAAAAAAATAAATGAATAAACCCACCATATTCTCCCGTCTTTTTTATTTTCTTACTAGTATCTTTATCTTATCAGGTCTCCTCATTTTATCAGGATGCACCTCAATCAGACCTGAGACCAATCCTTTACTTGATAAAAAAGCGTTTTCTCTTGCACATCTGGCAAGATCGTCTAACTTGCAAATTATTTCCAGCAAGGGAACAGGCTGGGCAAGACTTGAAACAAAAGAAAAAATCGATAAATTCAGGATTGCGTGGGCAGCTGTCTTTCCCAACAAAATCAGAATCACTTTTCTAATATCAGGCCATCCTGTAGAAACCATTATATCAACCGGACAAAAGGTTACTTTTTTCTCTCATACCGGGGAGCATGCTAAATATTCAGTTTATTCAACTGATCCAAACATGGAAAACTATATAAATGTTCCCATAAAAATGTCTGAAATGATATCGATTTTATTGGGAAGATTTCTTGTAAAAAAATTTGATGATGCCTATTTTTCACCGTCTGATGATTCCCTTTCCACTATTACCTTAAAACAAAAATGGAATGGGCAAACACAAATCCTTCATTTGGATAGCAAAAGATTAATTGATGGTATTAAATCTATGGATAACACCCAAAAATGTTTATATAAAATCACCATATTAAAATATAAAACATATGATTTTGGTAATATTCCGATAAAAATTCAGATCACGGATACAAAGAAAAGAAAACTCATACTGGACATTACAAACTTTATAGCAAATCCCCCCATAAAAGACGCTGTCTTTGTGTTGACAGAAAGCAGATAGTGACCATTATTTACCCTGATACACCATAAAGATTAAGTCTTTATAACTATTGTAATATTAGAGTTTAATTGATGAAGTAACAAAATTTCTCAAAGGAGATATCATAAAATGATTCACGACAGTGTTGATAATGCAAAAAAAGAAGGCGGTTGCCCCTCACAAGGTGGTAACCCGGATATGGCTGCCCAACAAAAGGCAGAAGAAGAAAAAATCAAAACCTCTCTTTCAAGAATTAAACATAAAATTTTTATCTTAAGCGGTAAAGGCGGCGTTGGCAAAAGCAGTGTATCTGCTAATCTTGCTGCAAGCCTGTCAAAGAAGGGATATAAAACAGGCCTGATGGATGTTGATGTTCATGGTCCATCCATTGCACATATGTTAGGATTAACTGAACTCTTGGATATTTCTGAACAACAACTCCTGATTCCCAAACAGGTAAATGGAAACCTTAAAGTTGTCTCTGTTCAGGCATTAATGCAGGATAAAGACCAGGCCATTATCTGGAGAGGCCCTGCAAAAACAGGCATGATTCGCCAATTTGTCAGCTCAGTAGACTGGGGAGAACTTGATTTTCTAATTATTGATGCCCCTCCTGGAACTGGAGATGAACCATTAACAATCGTCCAGACCATTCCTGAAGCATTGGGTGTCATTGTTACTACCCCGCAGGAAGTCGCATTGGCCGATATTAGAAAATCTATTTCATTTTGTAAAACTGTCCACTTAAAAACACTTGGAATTGTTGAAAATATGGCAGAATTCAAATGCCCTCACTGTAATGAGCCTATTGACCTTTTCAGCTCAGGTGGTGGTGAAAAAACAGCTGCCTCTCAGGGACTTGGATTTTTAGGCTCTATCCCATTTGACACCCAGGTTGTTGCCTCGGGTGACAGTGGTATTCCGGTTATGTTCCAGGACAAAGAGACTGAATTTACGAAAGCGTTTAATGCGATTGTAGAAAATATAATTAGTAAATTATAGATACACTTTTGAATGACTATTTTGAAAAAGCCAGGGAATTAAAGGATCTCCTGAATCTCAGGGAAAAAGAGAACCTTTGTCCCCTGGCATGTTTCAGTCATACCGCAGTCAGACGTCACAAAGAGCCATTCACCAAAAATGAATATCGCCAGGCATTTTCTGCTGACTCTGATCGAATTTTAAATTCCCTTGCCTACACCCGGTATATTGATAAAACCCAAGTCTTTTCTCTGGTCAATAATGATCATCTGACCAATAGAATCATTCATGTTCAGCTGGTCTCCAGAGTTGCCAGGACCATTGGCCGGTACCTGGGTTTGAATGAAGATCTTGTTGAAGCAGCAAGTCTTGGTCATGATATAGGCCATACCCCTTTTGGACATGATGGTGAGCGCTTTCTTTCAAAATTGACCCATGAACATGGCGCAGGATTTTTTCATCATAATCTTCAAAGTATTCAGTTTTTAGACAAGATCGAAAAAAATGGGAATGGATGGAATTTAAGCCTTCAGACCATGGATGCCATTATCTGTCATAACGGTGAAGTCCATTCAATAAAGCTTATCCCCCAAAAAAACAGGTCCTTTGAAGATTTGGACTTTATGACTAAAAACATTAAACAAAAGAAAATCTGTAATGAAATTCCCATGACCATGGAAGGCTGTGTGGTTCGAATGGCAGATACGATCAGTTATATTGGTCGTGACCTGGAAGATGCTATTCGACTGTCTATGGTGAGACGAGAGGATATTCCCGATATCTGCAAAAAATTACTTGGGCAGACAAACGGTACCATTGTCTTTAATCTTGTTACTGATCTGATCTCAAACAGCTTGAATCAGCCATATATCGGATTCTCTGATAAAATTTCTGAAGCGTTGAAAGAAATGAAGGCATTTAATTATAAATACATTTATAAAAACCCCATAATTAAAAGACATTTATCCTCTATTGAAGATATCTTTTGTTTCTTGTTTGAAAAATACTTATCCGGCCTTGAAAAAGGAGATGAGCAATCTGTTATCTTTACTGATTTTTTAAACGGCATGACCTCTGATTACAGAGATGGGCATTCAAATCCCGAGATTGTAAGAGATTATATTTCAGGTATGACAGATTCCTATTTTATTCGCCAGGCACCTGACCATTTAAAACCGGATTCTATTGAAAATGTTTGAAAATAGAACCTATCGGAAACAACATCAAAAAAAGGGGCTTGTCTCCTTTGATGTGACTGTAAAAGAAACCAATCTCAATATCCAGGCAGAATCCGACCTGACACAAGCAGCCATAAAAGCGGTATTAAAATTTAGAAACACTATTGAAACCCATATTAAACTGAACCCTGAATTTGCAACATCCCTTATCCCCCTCCAAAGCCCCGGCCCTGGTCCCCACATCATAAAGGACATGATTGAAGCCAGCAGATTGGCCAATGTCGGCCCTATGGCAGCTGTCGCTGGCACGGTGGCAGAATATACTGGAAAATCTTTACTAAACGACAGTTCAGAAGTACTGGTAGAAAATGGGGGCGATATTTTTATCAAATCTAATACGGATACCATCTTTAGTATTTATGCCGAGAGCTCTCCATTTAGCTTAACAACAGGGATTCTGGTTGAAAAAAGAAAAGCACCTTATGGCATGTGTACCTCTTCTGGAACCCTGGGACATTCAAAAAGCTTTGGTAAAGCAGATGCGGCAACCGTGCTGTCTGATTCCTGCCCTCTGGCAGATGCTGCTGCTACCCAATTAGGAAATATGGTTAAAAACCCAGAGGATATCAAAACGGCTATTGATGCGGGAAAATCCATACCGGGTATTCAGGGAATTGTGATTATCAAAGGAGAAAGCATTGGGTTATGGGGAGACCTAAAACTTGTAAAACTATAGAAACCCTCTCACAAATATCTTTTTGCCCAATTTCTTGGTCTAACTCTGTTAACGGACATTCTTTAGCCCTGTAGAGTTTTCAGAAATAAAAGTGTTGGAGATATTCGATACTGCCAAACACCATTTCAAATTCTCAAAATTTCAGTTAGGATTCTCCCTATTATATTGAAAGTCTCAAAAGTGTAACTTACTTGTTAAAAATTAATCTGGAGAATTTAAGGTATATATGATTAGAAATAATTATATTAATTAATATCTAACGTATCGGTAGCTGAAACAATAGAAGACTTGCCTGGAGGGGGAGCTATTCGCATAAAGATCTGGTATCTTGTAAATTAAGATGATAGTATAAATGTTATTTTTTTTAAGTATTTTTCGTAATTACAAAAAATAGTAAACAGATTTTAAATTGTGGAGAAAATTTTAAAAAAATGCATCTCAAACCCATTTTAAACAAATTGCTTCCTACACATGATAATAGCGTAGACTTTTTTTTATCCCTGTTTAATAATATGCTTGCCGGAGTTGCGATTTCCGATCCCGAACATAAGATTATTTTTGCAAATAATTCTTGGTTGAAATTATTTAAATATGAACTATCTGACGTGTTTGGTAAACACATCCATAAACTTACTATTGACCCCTTTCAAATAGACAAAAAAAGAGCTGCTAAGAGGGTTACTACTCTTGCTAAAGGCAATATCCTTGATTTTAAAACCAAAAGAAACAGGTCTGACGGAAAGACAATAAATGTCCAAATTACAGTGATTCCAATTTATATCGGTAATACCAAAATTTGTCATTTTGGTATTTATACAGATATTACAAAAGAGGTAAAAGCGACACATGAGCTTGAAAAATTTATTAAAGATCAAGAGAATACAATAAAAGAAAAAACGATACTGCTTGAAAAAGAAAAGCAAAAATTTGAGGATAAATCAAAAGAATTTAAAAGTCTTCTGGATACTATGGGAGAGGCTGTTTTTGTTAAAAGTCAACTGGGGGTAATTGATTATGTAAACCCTGCGGCTATAGCATTGCTTGGTTATTCAAAAAGAGATATGATCGGCCAAAATTTTTTATTCTTTGTTCATCCATCTCAACATGACAATGTCAGTAAAAAAGTATCAAAAAGAAAAGGCAAAGATTCCAATCAATTTGAAACTGTTCTTATTGAAAAAAATGGGGATCAGATTGATGTACTAATTACAGCCAAACAAAGACTTGATGTAGATCATCATGATGCAATAATATTAACTGTTACCGATATCACTAAGATGAAGGTAATATTAAAAGATCTAAAAAAAGCAACAAAAGAAGCAAAATACGCCAACAAAGCTAAAAGTCAATTCCTGGCAAATATGAGTCATGAAATCCGAACACCCATGAATGGTATTCTGGGAATGACAGATCTTTTGCTTGATACTGATTTTGATGACAATCAGAATGAAATGCTAAGAGCGGTAAAAAGCAGTGCTGATGGGCTTTTAATGGTGATTAACGATATTCTTGATTTTTCTAAAATTGAAGCAGGCAAACTGGAGTTTGAAGAGGTTGATTTCAATCTAAGAAACATGATGGGAGACGCAATACAATTTTTGGCATTAAAGGCACATGAGAAAAAAATTGAAGTCGTATATAAAATAGATAATAATGTTCCATCTTTTGTAATTGGTGACCCTGGACGAATACGCCAAATTTTGAACAACCTGGTTGGTAATGCAATTAAATTTACTGAAAAAGGTGTGATACAAATTGAAACAAAATTAATTCAAGAGACGCAAAATGATGTGATGATTGAATTTTCTTTAAAAGATGAAGGAATAGGAATTAAACAAAAGGATCTAAAAAAACTTTTTAAATCATTTCACCAGGCAGACGCAAGCACTACCCGGAAATATGGCGGCACAGGTCTTGGTCTTGCAATATCCAAACAGCTTACAAAGCTTATGGGGGGAACGATAAGTGTTACAAGTAAGGTTAATGTTGGATCAACATTTAAATTCAGTGTTAATCTTAAGAAGCAGGTGGATATCATTGAGATGACAAAATGCCCTCAAAAAGATATGAAAGGCACAGAAGTCTTGATTGTTGATGATCTTCCTTTGAACATAGAGATTCTTCGTGAGTTTCTTGAGAACTGGGGATTTGTTGTGCATGATGCTGATTCTGCAAAAAATGGGTTAAAAATGGCAAAGCTATCTGCAAATCACGGGAAACCATTCCCGCTAATAATATCAGATGGTAATATGCCCGAATTTGACGGTGCTTACTTTGGAAAAAAAATTAGAGGAATTAAAGCCTACAATAATAGCAAATTAATTATGTTGACTTCTTTAGGAGTAAAAGGAGACTATACGAAAATGAGAAAAATTGGCTTTGATGCATATTTAACAAAGCCAATTAGACGCTCCACGCTTTTTGACACCATTGTGATGGTTCTTTTTGGGAAAAAGCCTAAAAACGAGCGGCACAAAAAAATCTTAGTAACTAAACACAGTGTTCTTGAGGCAAAAATAAAAGAAACCAAAATTCTACTTGTAGAAGATAACCCAATCAACCAAAAAGTAGCGACGATGCAACTTGAAAAAACAGGCTTTCAAATTGAGATTGCAAGCGATGGAGATATTGCCCTTAAGAAGTTAGCAGCAACAGAGTTTGACATAGTCCTTATGGATAAACAAATGCCAGGCATGGATGGAATCACTTGCACAAAACATATAAGAGCAGGAAATTTTAATGTTTTGAATGCTAAAATACCTATTGTCGCCTTAACTGCAGATGCTATGAAAAAAACTAAAATAGAGTGCGACAAAATTGGTATGAATGGATTTATTACAAAACCGATACAATTTGAACAACTATTAAAAATCATTAAAGAAATCTTATGGCCTGCCATAAATACCAAAAAAATCTGAACGACTACAATTTAACTTTTTTCACTATAAGCTTATCTTTTCCGAACTTTTCATGGGTTGTTTTTAGACACTAATTAGGGTCCCCCCCTATTCATGTGCTCATGTATGTTTAGGGATATTTTTACCTGTTGCAAAATATAATTTCATGAGATATGAAAATCTTTATGAAAACTGTTATATTTGGGTATCTTTAAGAATTCAGGCCATCAGAGAATCAGAACTATAATTATTATTGAGTTGAAAAAATTAATTTTTATTGAATAATGAAAATATGGATGGTGCGTGTGAATTCTTTACACATAAAGCCATATGTTTTGACGTGGATAGGATTGATTCATGCAGGTTTGAGGATAATAATGTGAAAGGTGGAGCATATATAACTATGCCCCACCCTTTGTCTATCTGAATATATTCGTTCTTTTATTTTTTTCTCCTGCTAATGCCTGCAAGACCTAAAAGGCCTGATCCTAATAGCCAGATTGCTCCAGGCACTGGCACAGTAGAAGACGCTCCTACACGAGAGAATACATCAGATCCTCCATCGTCTGCCACTGTAAGAAAGTCGCCATTCACATTTATTAACAGATCGCCAATAGGATCGGAAAACCCCCATTGACCATTGGTATCAGCGAATATATTGGTAATTGATACATCACCCGTTGCCGCATCCCAGGTGTAAGAGCCCCGCTCCATGCCATCATCCCCAGAAGAATCAGTCTCTCCGTCTTCTGCTATAAAGAAATCGCCATTAGATAAAAAATTTATTATCGCTCCACCGCCGCCTGATCCAGGGGCTCCGATGTACCAAGCACCAACCACAGAAGTGCTTAAACTCGGCTCACGATCTATTGAATCAGATCCTCCTGTGTCTGTCACTGTAAGACTGTCGCCTGCCATTTTTATTGACAGAGGGCCATAGGGATGTGAAAACCCCCATTCACCATTGGTGTCAGCAAATATATCGATAATTGATACATTACCCGTTGCCGGATCCCAGGTGTAAGTGCCCCGCTCCATGCCAGAATACCCACCTCCGCCAGTTACCCCGTCTTCGGCCATAAAGTAATCGCCATTAGATAAAAAATTTATTATCGCTCCACCGCCGCCCGCACCAGGGGCACCGGGGGCTCCGATGTACCAAGTACCAACCACAGAAGAAGCATAAACGTTTGTCGCCATCAAGAAAAGTGCTCCGAAAATAACTACTGCTATCTTTTTCATTTTTTTCTCCAATATAATTTCTTTTTTTGATTTACTTTTTCGGTTTTATAATAATTAC
>JAAEKY010000683.1 GCA_024227235.1 Desulfobacteraceae bacterium
AGCAAATGCAACAAAAGATATTGCAGGCCTGATAGCAGAAGGTATCCGTATTTCAGACAATGAGGTTGATGTAAAAAAAACAAATGAAATCAAAAATGAGGAAGATTTAAAGGGGTATGATGCTTACGCTTTTGGTTCTCCTACATATCATGGTGAGATGATTACATCCATGAAACAGATTCTTTTTATGGCAGAAAGAGCAGAACTTAAAGATAAACCAGGTGGCTCTTTTGGAGCCTATGGCTGGAGCGGTGAAGCTGCAGGAAGAATATTTGATACTATGGATCATATTTTTGGGATGAAAATGGTATCAGGAGGACCTTTGATGCTGAAAGCAAGCTGGATCGGAGGTGGTGTCCAGGCAGCGCAGGAATATGGTAAAAATATTATTTCTCTGATTTAAAATTTGGAATTTATGTAAAAAAAGGAGATGTTAAATGGCCGAACAACTTGGAATATACAAATGTAGTAAATGCGGTAATATTGTGCAGGTTCTGCATGGGGAACAACCACCTGTGACATGCTGTGGAAAACCTATGGATCGTGTCGTTGAAAACACAATTGATGCAGCACTTGAAAAACATGTTCCTGTAATTGAAAAAAATGATGATATATATGTTGTCAAAGTTGGCAGTGTTGATCACCCAATGGGAAATGATCACTGGATTGAGTGGATTGAACTTGCATCGGAAGATAATACCTTTGTGCAAAGAAAGGTTCTTAACACGACAGATAAACCCTGTGCCGAGTTTAAAACTGATGCTGCCAAGGTTGTTGCAAGGGCTTATTGTAATCTTCATGGTCTTTGGCAGTCGTAGAAATAAGATGGAATTTTGAATATAAGTGCACTTAATTTTTATAACAACACAAGGAGAAAATTAGATGAAAGTAACTATTACAAAACAGTGTATGGGAGATAGAAATTGTAACGAACTTTGTCCTGAAATTTTTGAATATGATGAAGATCAGTTGATATCCACTGTAAAGGTTGATGAAATTCCGGATCACCTCAAAGAGATAGTTCGAAAAGCTGCCGACGAATGTGGTGCTGACGCAATTATTATCGAAGAGTAAAAAAAGAAGGTCGCCATGGTTAAATTTAGAGATAGTCAAACAGCAAAAAACCTTCATATTTCGTTTGCTGCAGAAACACAGGCAAGAACACGGTATGATTTTTTTGCTGATAAAGCAAAGAGTGAAGACTTTATCCAGATTTCAAAAATTTTTAAAGAGACAGCAAGACAGGAGTACGAACATGCTCTGAGGTTTTTTAAATTTTTTAACGGTGGAGAGCTTGAAATGAAATGGGTTTTCCCAACAGGAGTTATTAAAGATACTCATTCCAATCTTCTTTCCGCTGCTGCTTTAGAAAAATATGTAAGTCATGATATGTATGAAAAATTTGCCGACATAGCTTTAGATGAAGGATTTGAAAGAGCTGCAGATACTTTTAAAAATATTATTATAGCTGAAGAGCATCATGAACAAATGTATCTTGAACTTGCAGAAAATATTATAAAACAGAGGTGTTTTAAAAAAGAATCGGTTCAAACATGGCGGTGTCTCTGCTGCGGCTACCTGCATACGGGTAAAAAAGCTCCTGATAAATGCCCTGCATGTGTTAAACCGACAGGTTATTTTGAACTGCTTTATAAAAATTGGTAGTAGATCAAAAAACAAAACAGGTCTGTCTCTTAATAATGAACAGACCTGTTTTATTTTTTACCTTTGCCTGCAATAATTTTGTCAAATGAGTTAATCAGCTTCCATGCTGTTTTTTTTAGCAATAGAATTTTTTATTACATCCTTTGATTTGGGAAAAGAGAATGACATACATTACAATCTTCAATGGTATTCTGGTGCATATGATGAGGAAAACTGATTGAACCTTTTTCAGGTGTTTTAACAATATCTATCGTTTTTACTACACTCTGTTTGGCCTTGATTCTGGTATCTTTTATAAACTTAGCAAATATAATAAACTGATTGTGGGCCTGCCCTGCACAGTGCCTTTCATATTACTTAATTGATACACTATTGTCTCACAACAATCTGTAACTGAAATATTAATTACGTTAAGTCAATACTCACTTAAACAGTTTTTCATATTGTTCTAGATTATAATCTTTCAAATCCTCTGCCGGGATAAACTTTAAGGAGGCAGAGTTAATGCAATATCTTAAACCTGTTGACGGTGGCCCATCCTGGAACACATGTCCAAGGTGAGAATCTGCATGTTTACTACGGACTTCTGTACGAGACATGAAAAAAGAGCTCTCTTTTTTTTCCACAACAACATTTTTTTCAATGGGTTTAGTAAAACTTGGCCACCCGGTTCCTGATTTGAATTTGTCTGTTGAACTGAACAGAGGTTCTCCTGAAACAATGTCTACATAAATCCCAGGTCGTTTATTATCCCAGTATTCATTGTTAAAAGGAGGTTCTGTACCTTCTTCTTGTGTTACATTAAACTGCAGTTCTGATAAACTTGCCTTAAGTTCCTGAATCGATGGTTTATAAGGCTGCCTTTTTATAATTTTATCTGGTTTACCCCATGCCTTATCTATAAATTTATCCCGACCGGATCGTGATCTGTAAAAAGTGTATCTGATTGGATTTTTTTTATAATAATCCTGGTGATATGTTTCCGCTCTATAGAATCTTTCATAAGCAATAACTTTTGTTGCAACTTGCAAATCAAATCGTTTGGATTGATCAATCTGCTCAATAAAAATTTGAACTTGCTCCTTTTGTGATTCATTGTGAAAAAAAATAGCAGACATGTACTGATCCCCTCTGTCAACAAATGAGCCTGAATCATCTGTGGGATCAATTTGCCTGAAAAATTTATCCAACAATTGAGTATAGTTTATTTTTCCAGGATCAAATTTGATTTGTACCGCTTCATAATGACCAGATGTTCCAGATGTAACCTGCGCATAGGAAGGATTGTCAACATGACCGCCCGTATACCCTGAGACAGCATCAATAACCCCTTCAATTTTTTCAAGCCCTGCCTCGATACACCAGAAACACCCTCCTGCAAATGTTGCTGTCTCATATTTGATATTATTATTCATTTTATTCTCCTTAGATGTATTATCATATCCATTGCCTGTATCCACGGTAAGGCTTAAAATAAGTATTAACAGTAGTACTGAATATAGATATCCTGACTTTTTTATTAATTTTTTACGGTTATTTTTTTTAACTTCCATTTTTTATTCCTCCTTTAATAGAGAGAAAAACCACGAATCTTTGGTTACAGATTCTATCCTGGTAATCGTAAACTTTAATACAGCAAGATCTAGGCCATTTAAACAATGAGAGAGCTGTATCTTTTTAATTTTTTTTCCTGCGATAATATGGCATACTTCTTGAAAGACTTTATTATTACGGTTGCTTGGATAATAACTATTAAGTAAGGTAAAAACAGATAGTAAAATTGTTGTGCCTGGCAACATAGAACTTTATATAAAAGGAGCTCAAAATGGCTGGACCAAAGGATATCTGCCATGTCTGCAATGTGCCTGGTGACAAGTTTACAGAAGTTGCATAAGATGATGAATGCTGTGAGGGGTTAATTTATTCTTCTCACAGCAATAATTTTGAATATTAAATAGTGGTTTTCTCCCAGAAAATTGGGTGTAAGGTTAAACAATTTTTAGATAGGTTTATGAGAGAGTGGAAAAGTGAATTTTATTTATAAATTTTATTGCATTGTCTATATAAGAAGGAGGGCTAATGTTTAGAAAAATCATTCAATTTGTCTTACCTGCAATACTGTTTTTGATTTCTGGTTTTGCTTATGCAGATGACACCTTGTTTAGCACGAATCTTAATGCAAAATTTCATGCGGGCTCATGTACCACCTGCCATGATTTTTTCGAGAAAGATAAAAATGGACTTACCTTTACGAATCATGCCAAGCGCCGTGATGTGAATCGTTGCACGAAATGTCATAAGAGCAGCGTAACTGGATTTAAACATCGCTCAGACTGGTTTGCTCAACCTGGGTTGTATACATCGGGTATGGATTCAAAGACAACCTGCGAAAAAATTATGGAAGTGTTAAATGCCAAATTCAAGAGCAAGGATTTACTTGCCAGGGATTTAGAACATCATCTATTAGAAGACCCGCGAGTACTTTGGGGTATAGAAGGAGCTACGCCTGAGAGTGGTAATCTGCCTTTTAAAAAAAAAGAAACAGATATGGTCGAAGGTGGCTTGGATGCGTGGAAAAAGGAGGTTATGGAATGGATAAAAGGCGGTATGAAATGTGACTAAATTATAGTAAGACTTTCGAGGGATACTTTACTCAGTTCCAAACAAAGCGAATAACACCGCATATTTTTATTGTGAACTATACTCATGCAATTATCCTGAGCAAAAACTTATATGCGATGTTTTTGAGCGGATATCTGCTGTATATGGATATAACATGAGCAGAAAAGAGTGAGTTTTCTGTAAAGTATGGAAATATAAATAAGATAAATAATTCTAGAACGGAAAGTGTTTAATTAAAGAGCGTTTGGATCAGTTTGTTACAATATTTTAGTCGGGCGTAACGTCAAAACAGCATACTGTTTGAGGGCATATCTGCCCGCAGTTTTTACTGTTTAGTGAAGCACGGCTTAGATATTGCTAAAAAGTCCAACCAGTGGATGAAAGGTGAATAGACCGGAACGGATTTGGTTCAATTGTTTCTATATAGAGGATTCCCTGGCCCGGATGTTCGGGAACCCACCTCTTCTCCGAACGCCATTGTAGGACTTGACAATTACTTTGACAATTCTATCAGTTTTTTTGTGACCTCTTTTAATTCTCTGGGGATATCATTGATATCATCAAAAGGCCGATTACCAGTCCTGTCTGACTCCACAATTTCATCCAGCTCTGGAATAAATCCCAAAATTTCATAATCCGGCATGCTGTCTTTGATGAGTTGTTTGTCTGCTTCTGATCGAACCCTGTTCCCTAAAACCACAATATTTTGGATACCAATATCCTGTCCGAGTTTTCGTATTTTATCTGCGGCCACACGGCTTCGCTTCCCTGGGTTAACTACGACAATGAGGGCATCTACAGATCCTGAGGTGGCTCGTCCCAAATGTTCAACGCCTGCTTCCATATCCATAACAACCACTTCATTTCGGGCTAAAACAAGATGGTTCATCAAGGCTTTTAAAATGGTTGCTTCAGGACAGATACATCCTGATCCACCTTGTTGAACCGTTCCCATGACCAACAATTTAACCCCATCCCTTTCAATGGAGAATCGATCGGGGATATCATCCACTTTAGGATTTATTGTAAAAAAGCCGCCCATAGTACCCGGTGTTGCCCCGGTTCTTTCGGCTATCAGATCAGAAAGTTCTGAAACAGGCGTGATCGGTTTAGATTCATCTATACCAAGTCCTGCAGCAAGGTTGGCTACAGGATCAGCATCTATGGCGATCACTTTTGTATTTTTATCTAATGCGGCAATGGATCGGGCAATTAAAGATGTAATAGTTGTTTTGCCAACACCGCCTTTACCGCCGACTGCAAGTTTTAAACTCACGATTCAAGTTCCTTATCTTTTAATTTAAATACTCCAGGAGAGTGCCTTTATCATCTAGTAAAAATAATTTGTGACCATTTTTATTGGCGACTTCTAAAAGATCTTCTCCAATCACGGCCTGTGTGTCATAATCTCCATTAAAAAGATCTTTTGGCATTAAAGTAAAGCATGCTTTTGCATGATCTTTTGTTTTAAAGGCCGGAATGAATTTTTCCTTGGTTTTACCATCATCAAATCCCACGTATTGTTCGGTTGAGGTGCCAGGGTTTTGAATAATGATGTAATACCAGTTTTCGCCTATTTTGATGTTTTTATTATGATCTTCCAATTTACTACCTTTCTTTTTAGTATATCCTATTGTAAATTTGTTTTATCAAATATAAGACTATTTTTTAAAAAATAAAGTAAAAATTAGGATATAAAAGCAAAAAACCCCTGGTTTATTAACCAGGGGCTTTTAAATACAAGGCTAAATATCTATTAAATTTCAAGCCATGAATCAGAATACAGTGTTTCACCCATAATAACTTTATAGGTTTTTGCATAATCCTGCATTTCTTTATCAAGACTTGCAATATCTGGTTCGTTACCGTCCATCATACCATTAATGAGGTCAACAATATCCTGTCGTTCACCCTTGGCAATAGCAGTCCCTTGTTTGTCTAAAGGATCGAAAATACAAGATTTCATTCCATATCTTTCAAGCATGATCATGTAGGTCTGGTTCAGGATACCGCGAAGGTGTTCCGGAGGTCCATTAGAGATATTGGAAAGACCGCAGGTGGATTTTACACCTGGTGCGATGTCGTCTAACATCATCTGGAAATTCAACAGGCTCATCAACTGCTGCTGCTGGATATTGACAGGGGTTACAAGTCCATCCACCCACATTCTCTCGTTAGCAATGCCTGCTTCATTCGCAAAATAAAGCAGTTCGACAGCCAAGGCGGCTCTTTCATTTTCGTCCCTTGGGAGACCGTCAGGGCCCCACAATAGTGCGACAAAGTCAACATCATATTCTACTGCAAGGGGCACCATTTTTTCATATCGTTCAGGTCGTGCCATAATAGAATTGATGATATGGGGCTGATCAGCAGGTTTTAAAACTTTAAGCCCTGCTTCGATGGCATCAATGTTGGAGGTATCAAGAAGCAGAGGCATTCCTGGTACCGCTTCTTGAACAACATTAACAACCCATGGCATTAATTCTGTTCCAAACTTTTTAGCAGGACCCAAATTAATGTCAATATAATCCATTCCCAGTTCTTTTTGGCTGACACATTCTTCCTGAATAGGAACTGGATCACGTTTGGCTGGATCTGCCTCTTTGAATTGTTTTCCAATGACATTGGAAATAACATTCAGACTTTCACCAAATAGTATCATGTTCTCTTCCTTTTATAATTAAAATGTTTCATTTATAAGCCAGGGTGTAAAAAAATACCCTGACTTTTAAGTTTTTTATCTTGCTTTTAGGAATGCGGGTATGTGAGCTGCGTCTCTTGGTCCAACTGTAATCGTCCAACCAGGAAGCTCTTCTTCAACATCACCTGCAATCGCAGCAGCAAATCCTGGAATAATGAGCTCAGTGTGTTTAACTTTATCCATTATGCCGCTTTTTTTAACAAACATACCCACATCATCACCACCGAATTTACCAGCAGCCCATGCAGTCATTACAGAAAGGCCTTCAGAATCTTTAATCAATAACCATGAAGAAACTTTACTGGCTTCAATTTCACCGGAAACAATAAAATAAGTAAGGGCAAAATTAGTTGTTACCAGAATCGGTGATTTTGCATCAGGTTTACCAATTTCATAGATACCTTCTGTAACAGTCATTGGTCTCTGGGGGTCAGTATAGATGTTGAGTCTTTCCAGCAACAGAGGAAATAG
>JAAEKY010000684.1 GCA_024227235.1 Desulfobacteraceae bacterium
GTTTTTGGTTCAATGGCTATTGAAATAACAGGATCTTCATACTCCATTTTTTCAAGAAGGACCTGATCAGAAGAAGAGCACAGGGTTTCACCGGTTGATGAATTTTTAAGCCCCACAATTCCTACTATATCTCCTGCATAGGCTTCGGTTAATCGCTCACGCTTGTTTGCATGCATCTTAAGGACTCTGGAAAGCTTTTCTTTTTTACCTATAGAGGGATTATAAACATCTTTTCCAGCTTCCAGTTTCCCACTATATACCCGTACAAACGAGAGCTTTCTTCCTTCTATCATTGAAACTTTAAAAATCAAAGCAGCAAGGGGAGCAGTTCTACTGGTTGGAAAATCAATTTTTTCTCCTGTTTTTGGATCTTCACCTGTTACAGAAGGTAAATCAACAGGACTTGGTAGAAATGATGCAATGGAATCAAGTAAAGGCTGGACCCCCTTATTTCTGAGGGCACTCCCGCAAAGAACCGGTACAAGCTTATTTAAAATAGTTGCTTTTCTGATGGTTTGTTTTAATTCATCAATGGAAATTGGCTCCTCAGAAAGATATTTTTCCATTATTTCATCATCAACCTCACAAACCTGTTCTAAA
>JAAEKY010000685.1 GCA_024227235.1 Desulfobacteraceae bacterium
ACCACGTTTTTACGGAAAGCAACCAATGGAAATATATCTCTTGACAGCCGATTTAATATATAGATAAGCAAAGATGCTTGGCCGTCGGGTAGCCCCCGGTAAAGCTGGAAGGCCGAAGAAAAACCTATAAACGTGGTCTGTCCCCTATTTCCAAGGCCGTCGGCCGGAAAGTAATGGGGGAAAACGGGAATTATGAGCTGAGAGAATCCCAAATTCCTTACAGCCGTCTTTTTACCCCTGAAAAGTCTACGCTAAGCTCTGAAAACCGCTATTTATGGAATCAATCTTAATATATATCAATAAGATAGTTTGGTCCGCAAGAATTCAGTCCAATTATATCTATATTCTGACAATAACCCCATAAATTATTCTGATTTTAGTGGGCTATCTTGCCTTATTGATGGAATAGTGCTTGGCGTAAAATGCGGTAAAGCAAAATCTAAAATATTCAACCTATTGGTTGAAAACGCAGATCGAGCAGAACAAGAATGCAGATATTGCACTAAGAAAAAAATGGGGACAGATCCTGATTTACCTCCCTGTTGTGAGGAAGAATCTGATATCGATTGTGATTATTATACAGAAAGGTGGGGGTGGCAAGATTGTTCTTTAGCACGCATTGCTAGTTTGGACAGAGTTCCGCCGCATATTCAAAAAGAAATTGATAGCTTAAATAATTACTGTCAAGATGCAATTATCGGTTTTATGATCTCTTGTCCGTATAGTATCTTAGGGAAACCATAGTGTTGAAAAGTCGTTTTTAAAAAATGTTATAGAAAATGATAGGTAGACCAATTTATGAAAAATTCTAAAAAACATACATTAATTACTGCATTGATAAGTTTTATTGTTGTAATCATAGCTGCAGGATGTTTCATTATTTATGAGTATTATTATAAAGATATTTGGAAATATGCTGCCTTAAGAGAAGAAAGGCATAAGAAAATTGAATGCTCATACAATGAAAATCCAAACTTAAATGATGCTTTTGATTTATTAGATTATTATATGGGTAAAGAGAATTACGATAAAGCACTGCTTTACGGTAAAGCATGTTTTGATCTTGGCGCAAAAGATGAAACAATTAATGGAAAAATAAATTTTTTTTTAGCGAGAATTTATCATCAAAAGCATAAGGAAGGCTTAGCAAGAGAACATCTGCTTGTTGCAATTAAAATGAGTGGTGGAAGGATTAATGACTTGTATAAAATTGCAGTAGAATATAATTTACATCATTTGCTTACGGATGCAGAGTGGGAGGCCCGGAAGGACTATGGACGTCCTTAAAAAATAAAATAAATGAAATCGGGGGGACATCCAAGGGGGAAGGGATCAGGTCTTCATTTGACCATTGCTGTATGCTTGATGGCGGCTTAAAGGGATTGAAATCTTCTTTAACCGCCTTTTCTTTTTTTTGAATGCAGAAACACCCATTTTTCAGTGGCAAAACCGGCCCTGTTTTTTACGCCCGATCACCTTGAAACCGGTGTTGCCATAGATAGTGTGGCAACAGTGGGGTATGGGGTCACCCATTAAAGGACGGGTCAAGTAAAAAAACACCTCTCCTGTGCAAAATAGTGGAACTTTTTTTCGCTTGATCTTTAATTATTCCATTCGGCGCGGCTGTCGCTTTTGCCTTTTGTCTGCACCCGCTGTTTCTTCTTTGCTGGTTACGGCCAGCAATTGCTGATCCGCACCGGTCACCCATCTGGATCAAGGTCATAAGGTGCATTGTAAGACTGCTACAGGATACACCGGCCCCTGGTCTTTTTCGACCCCAGAAATCTGTC
>JAAEKY010000686.1 GCA_024227235.1 Desulfobacteraceae bacterium
AACAGCCCTACAAGCAAAATTTAAGAAGCCATGTAACTGTTGAATGAAAACTACCTGAACCTTCTTCTTTTTGAACAAATTGTCAATCAATAGCAGTGCTTTTTCAACTTTATCTTTAGGCAAAGACAAGGTCATAGATATCGAATCAAACATAATTCCATGCATCTCAACAGTTGTTGAAGGCCAAACTGTTTTTTCAGGTTTCACTTTTAAACCTAAGCTATCACATAAAGACAAAAAGGATATCAAAGCCAATTCACATTCCCTATCATTTTCCTTTCCAAAAAAGAGAAAATCATCTAAAATATGAGACATATGTTTGACCTTGAAAACATTTTGTAAAATCCATTGGATTGCACATGAAAATTTTTCAAACTGAGCGCACGAAATTGCTGCTCCCATAGGCATCATTTTATCAAAATAAAAAAGACCTTTCCATGTGAAACCTAAAAATTTTAGATCTGACAATCTGACTCTTAATAATCTGAAAGCTTGACATAAATCACCTTTCGCCATCAAACAACCCGTTCCTAGTGAAAAAACTAAAGAACAACACACATCAATCAATTCATATTCTACTGCACAACATTCCCGAGGAATATGAGAATTTACAGAATTTTTCTTTGGATGTGATAAATTGTGAATGATTCGAATTTTCTTTTTTTCCTTTTTTGGAACTGCCCCCAACGGGGACACAATCAGACCAGGGGGTGAATGCAAAAACGGGCCTGCAATTCTACCCTCTTTTAATTCTAACATCAACATATCATTGACCAAATCAGCAAATTCTATAGTAGAACTTTGGTTCACTGGAATAGAACAATTTGGATCTGCCACCTGTTCGGAAGGAATATGGACACCAGTCGATACAATATCTATAACCTCGATGAATTTATGAAAATCATAAC
>JAAEKY010000687.1 GCA_024227235.1 Desulfobacteraceae bacterium
CGAAAAAGCGAGTTTTGCAAGAGGCTCTTTTGATTAATTATTTTTAAATCAACAAAATGGACAAAAAACCTCTCATAAATTTATTGCTGGAATGTCCAAGTATCAGGAATACAGAAACTCGTGGCTCGTTGTTAAAGATGTTGCCCCGTCACATCGTTAACCATATTAGCGTGGGTAATACCATTACAGAATCTGTGGTTAATATTGTCGATGCCTGTATGAATTATTCTGATGGCTTAGAATGCTTGTTTGAGGAAATGCGCCTTTTTGATGAGAAAACAGTGCCATTCCAAAAATTAAGCGACTTTTTAAAAAACCAAGATTCAGCGCATGAAGAAGATTTGCATTTACAATTGACTGAAATAAAATCGGCTCCTTCTGTACAGCAAAATGCTGAAAAGATTTATAATATTGAAAAAATTGATAAAGCGAAATTTGAATAGTTATAGGCAACCCAACCTCTGAGGTTTTGGAAACCTCAGAGGTTTTTTAATAATATGAAAAAACAAACAGCAGAAAAAATCTACAATATTCACCAAATCCATAATGCTGATTTCGGTCAGTTAAGCCTTGGAGTTCAAACCTTTAGATTTGGAGTCCAAACCTTCAGATTTGGAG
>JAAEKY010000688.1 GCA_024227235.1 Desulfobacteraceae bacterium
CATGGAGAAGTCCAAGTACTAGTCGCTGGTAAAATATTAAAAACCTTAAGGTCGGGTCAATTTTTTGGAGAAATGGCATTAATCGAGGATGCTGTAAGAAAAGCGACAATTCAAAGCAGAACTTACTGCGACCTTTACTCATTTTGCAAAGAAGACTTTTTAAAAGTCATTGCTAGCTACCCAATCATGAAGAAACGTTTTTATGATATCTATGAAAAAAGAAAAGAGCAGAATCATCAAAAAGTGGCTTAAAATACCTCTCTTTGTTTAATGAAAATTTAAGTTATAATATTACCAATGGAAAAAAACTGTAGAAACTGTAAACATTTTTTTATAAGCTTTGACCCAAAAGCTCCAAATGGCTGCCGTATCTTCAACTTCAAATCAAAAAAAATGCCATTTATAGTCGTTAGTGAGACTAATAAAGGACAAGAATGTGCAGGTTTCACTCCAAAGAATAAATTACCAAAAAGAAAAAACTTAAATGATCCGTCCCTATGGTAGTTTCTCTTTAAAACCGACCTACTAGCCTGGTGTTAAACCTCCAAGATAGTATTTATTATAATAATAAATAAAAATCTCAAGATGCCCCTGCAGTCTTTTTGGATCTTGGGTGACACACCAGGTTCGTCTCACAAGCGTTGAGACTCCATCTCTCATCATCGCAAGAGTGTGGTCGATTTTAAAGATCGGATCATGCTTTACTTTTTTAAGCTCTCCTTGTCCTGCGACACAAGCTTTTTCACTTTTATACTGCTTGTACTGTGCCCTGGGAAAATAACTTCTTATAATTGGCTCGTAGTTTCTATGTTCATCAGATTCAATCAGCGCTCGCTTGTGGACGACATTTGTTAGAGCTCTAAATGTCTTATCTAAAACCATTATATGTTCAGACTTTCTCTTACCATATTTTTTGACAGAAGCTTCTGCTAAATGTCCGAATGCTGCGATTTGAGCGACATTTGCAGCGAGAATAAATCTTCTCTCAGCATCGACAGCAACGGTTACAGACAATGGTTTAAGCTTCGTAATCTCTTTTGTGATGAGATCATCAAACTGCATATGATGAACCTTACTCTTAGTGAGCCTTTCTCTAAAACTTTCATTTTTAAGTTTCGCTTTCCTTGCCCAGTAATCAAATTTCCTTGCAACAGTAGTCTTATTTACACCTGCGATTCGAGCCGCTCTTTTTTGGGTCACCTTTGCGCAAAAAAGCTTCAAAAGCAGAAAGTTTACTCGTCTTTTTTTTTGCATAAATTCTAAGGAACCTGTGCTCGCACTAAATCTCGCACCACAAGTTTTACATTTAAAGCGCTGAATTTTTCTTGAATCATTGCTTCGATAAAAGCTTCCATCTTTAATAATTTGATCTGAATGACATGTTTTTTTTGGGCAGTTACGTTTCATAATACTGTCACTGCAAGAAAAAACTTTCTAAAGAATTACTAACTATCTAAAATTATGTTTATGAACAGGCGACTCGTGAATGTTTTTACCAAAGCATGGAACAAATAGAACACCAGGCTTGTAGGTCGGTTTA
>JAAEKY010000689.1 GCA_024227235.1 Desulfobacteraceae bacterium
ATGGCATGGCATCAGACATTCCAGGGATTGCACATGCCATATCTTTCCCATCAAATCGAATAGGAATGCAATTTTCTTTAGCAATTATGGATTTATCCAGATTAAAATTAGACTGTACCCCAGCAATGAGAAAATTTTCATGACCATTTAATTTTGCGTTTTTTAAAATTTCCTGGATGAATTTGCCGCTGCCTGTAAAGTCAGGAGCCTGACTTAAAATATGTAAAATTCTCATCTTTAAAAAAATAACACATGTTTGAACTAAAATAAACGTTAGTGAAATACCCAAATCCACCGCCTGTTTTTTTATAGACCCCTCCAAAGAGAATTCGGGAGATTTTTTTAAGGTAGGATACTTATTCCGATTCGATTTTCTATTTTTTGAGCTCAGTTCATTGATATGCGCAAAGCCTATGCATTTTTTAGACGTACCTATCCCTTAACGGGCTATAAAAAATTACTTTCATGGTCTCTTTTACCAAAATTTTATCCAGAAGGCTCCCAAACACTGTTAAACATTGCAATCTATTTGTGTGCTTTAATCAAAACCCCGTATGATGGATGACCTTTGGATATGCGCAAAATTAAACTGCCGGAACCTTTGATTATCCTGCCCGGGATATTTATGATCGAGAATTGGATCCGTTGCATCCTTGTGGCTTCCATTGATGGATTTAAGGCCATCTTTTTCATCACCGTGTGAACTTCTTCGCTTTTGCCACATCGCTCATGAAGCCAATGGATCAGACCCTCACCATTCATTGCTTCATAGTCGATATTAGTCACGATACCAAATACCTTATATCCTTTTCCCACCATTTGCATGGTTGGAAAAGGAAGCGTTAACTGGGGATCTTCCATGCCGGGCAAAGGTTGTTGCTCTTCAAGGCCTGTCGTTTGGCAAGATATCTGTATTCCGGGGCATTCTTGGTGTGATATAATTCATTAGGGACAAAGCAAACCGGTCCATTCGCTGCTGGTCTTCATTGGTTTTCCTCCCGTATCTTTGTAAATCGGTTGCCACTCAGAATAAGGAACTTCGACAACAGCAGTTTTAAAGGCTTTGGTCACATTGCAGCCTATTGCAAATTCAATCCTGCCAAACCGTTCATTTTCTCCTTTCTTACAGTACCTTAAAAGATCATGCTGATATCCTGCCGTGTCTGACCTG
>JAAEKY010000690.1 GCA_024227235.1 Desulfobacteraceae bacterium
GATGGAGAAGAAAATTATTCGCAAGAATTCACCCTCAAAGAGGTCAAACTGATCATTGAGCAGCTATCAGCAAAAAGAAACTGGGCCTTTGGCCTGATCGGTGCCGGTATAGATGTAGAAAAAACAGCCATGAATTTGTCCATTCCTTTAAAAAGAACCCTTACATTTAGACATGAAAAGAAAAGCGTTAACAGAATGTTTGCCAGGTATGCTAAAGCACAGAAAAATCTTCACCAAATCATTGATAAAGGAGGCTTGTCAGATGAATTACCGTTTTAATTCTTTCCTTTTAGTCTGGGCAATGATCTTTTTTCCGATACTGGCACAAGCTCAGTCGTCAGAAAAAGATTACGCCCAGCTCATCCACCGTGAATTTGGAGGACATATGGAAGTAGGTGTTCCAAGCGGGAGAGTAGATATTCTCACCAATGAATATGCCATTGAAGTAGATTGGGCAAACAAATGGAAAGAAGCCATCGGCCAGGCACTATGGTACGGGCAGCAAACCCTCCGAAAGCCAGGCATTGTCCTGATTCTAAAGAAACCAGGGGATTTAAAATATGCCATTCAACTGAATTCAACTTTAGAGCATTTTCAATTATCAGATAAGATAAAGGTTTGGATCTATCCAAATGATTTTAAGGTCCAAAAAGAAAAGGCGACTTATTCATCAAACTCAGATTATTCAATTGCAAGGGAGAAGGGTACAATCAAAACACATTGGATGACAATATCCAGCCAAAAACGACATAATCAAAATTGCCGCTACTTTGAAAAAAGCAAAGGACGCTTTTGTTCTGCTAATGAGGGTGTTGTGTGTAAGATTTGTGGAGGGTGA
>JAAEKY010000691.1 GCA_024227235.1 Desulfobacteraceae bacterium
TGCACTTGAAGTATAAAATTACGTCTGCATGCCCGGCGCCTTGCACCTACGGCACCTTTGTAAACGCATACAGTTCAGTATCTTACAGTACATTAGTCGTTTCAACCCCGTGAACGGGTACTTTAAATCTATAAACCAAGTTGAGCGATTATTGGCAAAGAGACGGGTGCGGATCTGGTCAAGAAGCGCTCGGTTTAGAATCAGCATTTGATTTTAAAGATAGCCCAAAAACCGGTGATGTGCAAGAAAAGAATCTGCTATAACTACAATATGTTGTTGAAGCAAACAGAATAGCACACTCTATAATGTGCATTTACAGCACCAGCCCAATCCTTTGCAATAGCCGATGATGGTCGGCAATGGCCCGGCAAACATCCGTTCAACCTTTTCGGCCAAACCTGATATGTGCCGGACCATTGATTTCAACAAACTGTTTTAAAAGCAAAGAATCCCGGCCCAAAGAACCAGGCTTTGGTTATCCCCAAAAGGGGATTAGCTTTGATTTAAAGCTCAAATTCTTGAAATTACAAATATCAATTTACAAATATCAAACAATTTCCAATGATCCAAATTCAAAATCCCAAACCCTGTCTCGTCCTGGAAGATTTGGGTCATTGAATATTGGGATTTGAGATTTATTTGTCATTTGGTACTTGAAATTTGTGATTTCAAACACAAAACACCAAGGCAGAGCCGTCTGTCTCCAACCTGGCCCAAAGGACCAGGTTTTCTATGTCAAAATATAAGCTGCTCGAAATCCATTATGAGCCTTAATAACTGCCAAGGATCTTTAAAAAGTCTGTTTTTTCCCTTATCTGCTCCAGAACATTTTCAAACCGGTCATCGCCTGCATCTGCTTCAATATCGGCATAGAA
>JAAEKY010000692.1 GCA_024227235.1 Desulfobacteraceae bacterium
CTGTCAGAAAGTGTCATCCAGGCCCCGCTTAAGCTTTCAATGCCAGAAGGTTGGCTGGGCCAGTCCTTAACTGAAGAGCCAATTCCGACTATCAAGGAACGTCCTGCATGCGTTAAGGAATTCAATGATATAGCCTATTGGTGAATACAAGGGCATCACAAGGCCGGCCTACATTTTTTAAATTTCTCTGTATTGGAATTTTTCTCGCGACATTTAATAAGTCCTCAGCCATTTGTCTGATGAGTTGAATGACAATCTTTGAAAACCGTTTCAAATTGTGCAAATTTTTTTTGTGATCTTTTATTAAATTATTCTGACCTTGAATATTCTTAATTCTCTGATGTTATCCAGTTAAATAAGTGAGCATGAAAGAGATTCAGAAACAATTCCCTAATCGTAAGTCTCCACACCAGGTCCGCGCTCAAATAACAAATCCTCTGGTGAAAGAAACCTATCCGAAGGAACACTGAGAGACAGTGATGGAACCCTTTATGCCCATGCTACAGCAACTTGTATGATACTTCGCAAGTAAATTGCGTGTAGCCCAGCGTTTAATTCGGACGCAAAATGGTTCCGGTCGTTAACTCTTCCTCAACCTTTTTGCGCCGGTTAGCTTAGCCATTAGAGTGTGAACTTTGTCTATTTATAAATCCTTTTTTACTACTTCGTTTCAGGATGTACTGGTATTTTAAAGGCTCAGTTCTAACCACAATTGGGAACCACAAGATGTAGAATATGACACTTTTTCAGTTTCGGGTTTTTGATTCCACTATATAGTCCATCAATACCCCTACAGCTAATTTTTCCGTATTCCACTCTTTAATATAACAAGTTTATAATTGCTGATTTTAAAAATCATTTTTCAGGATTTGGACTGCTGGAAAGTGTATCTCCAACTTAGTTGAGCTTACTGGTCCTTTGGTGATGTCCTCGATGTAGATATCCTTACCGGCCAGGCAGGAATTTTTTCTCAGGGGGGAGGGGCAGACTTTGAATATATTCGGCCCTGCAAATGCAGCTATTGTAAACGTTTCAGATGATAAATAGTCATTGAATTCATACTACGGGCGCGCTTTTAATCGTCTAAAATATGTTTTTTTAGAACAAAACAGGTGAATTCACCCAAAAATACTGTATCGTTTTCACGTTTAACCACAACGGTTACTATATGCTTTTTCCCATCGGATGAAATTGTTTTAGCCTCAGCAGAAAGGGATTCATTCGTTTTTACAGGTTTTGTGAATTTGACATCTGCACTGCCAAGAACAACATTCGGATGATTTACGGCCAGCATGGCGGCATGGTCGGCTAATCCAAAAATAAAGCCACCATGAACAAGGCCTGAATTATCGACCGCCATTTGTGGGGTCGTTAAATATTCGACCTTGCTGCTTCCAGTTTCCAGTTTGATGGGCTTTCCGCAAAGTTCAACATCTATTGACTGATGAGTTAAGATATTCATTGATAGCATCAACTCCTACTTTATTTAAATATTATGTTTTTTCATAGCGTATTATGATGAAATTTTCTACTATTTATAATAAAAAGTTAAATCTTAATCTATGATTAAAAATAGTGACTCTCAAGTATTATCCCTGTACGTAACAAAATGACAAACCGAAATTATTCAGGATACAAAATAGGCTATTCTGGGTTGAAAAAATCTTTGATTTTTTGGCACTCTTCTTTGACCTGTTGCCTGAACCATTGGTGCATTTTGTCATTATCACGTCGCCGATGCCAAACCTGAATGAAAGGAAATGTCTTAATTTTAGTCGGTAATTCAAATAGTTTAACATCAATGATTTGGGCCATTACCTTTGCCCCCATTTCTGGCATTATGAGAATAAGATCACTTTTTTCAACAATGAGCGGTGCAACCAGAAAATAGGGTTCCCAGACAATGATGTTACTTAATGAATCCACCCCCAATGATCTGTAGAGTTCATCCTTTCTCTGGGTATTTGCAGATACGGCAATATAAGCATGCGGCCAATGGGCCATTTGGCTTTTCTTGATTTCCTGCTTTAAAATCGGATGGCCTGAACGGACGACGCCTATATACCTATCATCAAATATGTTTTCATACCTGAAGTTTTCAAATGGTTTGTATCCACCAAAAGCAAGATCGATCAGTCCAAGTTTAAGATCATGTTCCAGATGATCGGAGATAGGATTACATTCAATCGAGCAGTGGGGAGCCTCTATTGACATTTTTTTAATCAGGCGGGGTAAAATAATACCTGCGCCATAATCACTAGCCGCAATTCGGAATGTTGCTTTTTCAACGGCGGGATCAAATCGATCTTCTCCTGTCAAATTTTTAATCTGATCCAAGATTTGTTTTATGGGACTTTTGAGTTCTTCAGCCATTGTTGTGGGTGTCATCCCATTTTTCACTTTTATAAGTAACGGATCATTGAAATAAATTCGTAACCTGCCAAGCGCATGGCTCACGGCCGACTGACTCAGTGAAAGTCTTTTGGCTGCTCTGCTTACATTGAGCTCTTCAAGCAATACTTGAAGTGTCTTTAATAAATTCAAATCCAGATTTTGAATATCCATTTCATGCATAACCCTTATGAATATATATCACTTGATAAATAATCCAATATCTACTATTTTTATCATACTTTGTAAACAATCAATGATTATCAACAGGTTACGTGTTAAAAAATGGAGTAATCATGAGTGGATATCTTAAACGAAATTGGGAAACCTTTCCAACAGAGCAACTCAAACGAGTAGACCGACCAACAACTAAAATTAATGACAGCCAAATAAAAAGGGTCAGTGAACGGCAGGCCGGATTCTGCAAAGCGGCTGCAGGCGACTATGGGGAAAGACTGCAAAAGGAATTTTTTCGATTTGTTCCCAAGCATCCGATCTCAGGTGCCATCGCCTGGATGAGAGATAATATGCGACCTTTCAGGGATGGGAACATGGCAGGAAGCAAAGCCCCTCTCCCGAATGATACCGAAGCGATAACGCGTCATATCAAGGAAACAGCTTATTTTTTTAGATCTGATGCGGTGGGTATATGCGAACTCCCGTCCTATGCTGTGTATAGCAATAAATTCAGTTTTAAAGAAATGGATGAAGGAGAAAGGCCGCTGAAATTGGATCATACCCATGCAATTGCCATTCTCGTTGATCAGGATGAAAGAACAAACCAGGCATTTAGCGGGAGCGACTGGATCAGTAACTCCATGAGCATGATGTCCTATGCCACTTCTGGTTTTATTGCCATCACCCTGGCTGAATATATACGACGATTGGGTTATTCTGCAAAAGCCCATTACGCCCCCTATTATGACCTTGTAGTTCCCCCCATACTTCTGATGGCGGGTTTGGGGGAAATGAGCCGGATTGGAGACACGGTATTACATCCTTTTATGGGGCCTAGGTTCAAAGCGGCGATAGTGACAACGGACATGCCAATGATTCCAGATAAACCCATTGATTTTGGTCTCCAGGATTTTTGTACGCAGTGCAAAAAATGTGCAAGAGAATGCCCCAGCGGTGCGATAAGTGATGGAGACAAGGTCATGTTTAACGGCTATGAAAAATGGCCGCTTGATGTTAAGAAATGTACCACCATGCGGGTGGGGAACCAGCATGGATCAGGCTGCGGGACCTGTGTAAAAGTGTGTCCCTGGAGTAAGCCCTACACGCCGTTTCACAGGGCCATAAACTGGACCATGCGAAATGTAAAATTCGCCAGAAGGTTCGGTATCTGGGGCGATGATTTACTGGGATATGGTAAGCCGGATAATAAAAACAAATGGTGGTTCGACCTTGAAGATAAAAACGGGGATGGAATTTTAAGCATTCCAAAATCGAATAAAAAATGATGATATGGGTACGGATTTAACATGAAAAAAAACATTCAAAATGGCTCAGATAATTATAATGACGATACACACCAGTCACAACTTCTGCCTTTGTTTTTTTTGACAGCCATATTTTTTGTAAATTTTACTATCCGGATTGTTATTTCACCCTTATTGCCGACTATTTTAACCGATATGAACCTCACCCGTGATCAGGCGGGTTCTTTTTTTCTCATATCCGCTTCTGGATATTTTATTTCTCTTTTATGTTCAGGGTTTATTTCCTCCCGAATTAAGCATAAAAAAACAATAGCTTTTTCAGCGATAGCAACCGGCATTGCTTTTTTATGTACAGGACTGAGCCAAAGCCTGTTCAGCATGCGGATAGGTCTATTTATTGTTGGAATGGGAGCCGCATTGTACCTTCCATCTGGAATGGCCATGCTAACATCTTCAGTAAAAAGCAAGAACTGGGGAAAGGCTATTGGCATCCATGAACTGGCACCTAACTTAAGTTTCCTACTGGCACCGATACTCTGTGAGGGGTTACTGTTATGGCTCTCATGGAGAAATGTACTGCTGGTTATCGGTGTCACTTCCATTCTACTTGGCATTTCCTTTTTCAGGTTTTCAAGAGTCGCTGATTTTCCTGGAGAATCCCCTATGCTAAAATCATTATTGCCTCTGATAGGAACGCCCTCTTTCTGGATGATGGTAACATTATTCAGCCTTGGCGTAACCGGGACTTTAGGGGTATATTCAATGCTGCCGTTATATCTTGTAAACGAGCATGGCATGCTCCAATCCCAAGCCAATACTCTGATTACCGTATCCAGAGTTTTAACCTTACCTATGCCGTTATTGATTGGGTGGCTGTCAGATCATTTTGGTTTAAAACCAACACTTGTCTGTGTATTGTTTTTTACAGGGGTATCAACTTTGTTTATAGGCATATTGTCAGGTTGGCCCTTACAAGTCATTATATTTTGTCAGCCAGTACTTGCGGTATGTTTTTTCCCACCGGCATTTGCAGCTTTATCGCATATTGGTTCGAAAGA
>JAAEKY010000693.1 GCA_024227235.1 Desulfobacteraceae bacterium
AATCTTTCATTACTGACTTTATTCCCTTTTTTAAATCGCTCATTTGTAAGGGGAAACCCATAGAAAATTTTTTTCTTAATATTATTACATTTTTTACATAATTTTAAAAATTTTTTTAATAAATCATTACAAAAAAACTATAAATATACGGCTTGCAATAATATTTTTTTGTAAAAACAAATAGTTACTCGGAAAGAGGTTTTTAAAAAAAATATTCCTCTTTTCTGGTATGCATATAGCAATATTCTTGTTGCAGTTTAATAATTGTGAAAAACTTTATCCAATACAAAAGTATTGGAAAGATACTAATTGTAAATATTAATTCAAAGGGATTCTTAGCAAATGAAAAAACTACTTTTGAGCCTATGCAGCACATTTTTAATGTTCTGCTTATTTAGCACTGCGATGGCTGCTACAGTTGGTAATACTTTAGAAGAACGAAGATATGTGGATGGTTGGTCTAACTTCAATGTGATCGACACCTCTTTACAATTTTCCGATAGTGGTAAAATAGATTCCTGGAGTATCTTTTTTCAGCATAGGCTGAACGACCCTTTAGTAGGAATTGCCCCCATATATTTTCAAGTACTGAGAAATGTTACAGGAAGTACTTATGAAATTATCGGAGAGAATCTATTTTATGGTGATGGAAACAATGTTGGAATCCAGACTTTTTCAGTTGCTGAGCCAGATAAAATTACCTATGAAGCAGGCGATTATATCGGATGGGCTTTCGATGGTTATCCAGTTTTTGGATTTGATTTTGGTGGGGATACTACTTTGTTCCCAGCAGCAGACGTTAATACAACCGGTGTTGGAAGCGTTGTGACTTTTACTTATACGGATAGTAGAACATATTCAATCTCTGTAGAAACTTCGGCTTCTACAGAAACCTCGGCAGTTCCGATACCAGCAGCCATAGTCCTTTTAGGCAGTGGTTTGATTGGCCTTTTGGGAATTAATAGGAAAAAGAGAGAATATTAAATTTCATAACAGCATGTTGATATGATATGCTAAGAAGCAGTGCTTTTTGAGGCACTGCTTCTTATTTTTTTTGACTCTTCTGAATCTATCAATTAGAAAGCCCGGTTGGCGGTACCACTAATTATCCCTGTACGCAAGCAAACTATATTTTTCTATTATTTCAATATGTTATTCCTTTTCACCAGCCCTCTCCAGTTCTTAAATATTATCAAGCCTTTTTTATAAGGACACATTCTGTTATTCTATCTTTCCTGGTATTCGTTTTAATAAAAAAGGATGAACAATATGGCTTTACAAAAAACTACCCTGAATGTCGACGGTATGAGCTGCAGTCACTGCTCAGGAATGGTCCAGAAAACACTTGAAGAAATCGAGGGTATTTCAAACGTATCTGTTGATCTTGAAGAAAAAAAGGCCTCTTTTGACATTGAGCAGGAGGATCTTGTTGATACGGCTATTAAACAAATCAATGATGCCGGATACAAGGCCTCTGGAAATTTATAGTACTTCTTATACCCGTTTCATATTAACGTTCCGAAATAAAAATATTATGATTAGTCTCCGGTAGTGTGTGTGGTAAAAATTTAACCCGGATATCCGAGTTGAGATAGTAAAGATGACTTTTAAAGCAATTTTTTGGTTGACAATCATTCAGCAAATAATTATCGTCTATAGGCGATGAACGATAATACAAACAGTGCAAAATGATTATTTTTGGATGCGTTAACTAAAAAAATGGATAAATGTATGGATATAGAACAACTTGCAAAAATATTTAAAGCGTTGGGGCATCCGACACGAATAAAAATTATTGAACATTTGATTAATATCAATACCTGTGTTTGTGGAGAAATAGTCGATATTTTTCCGTATTCCCAATCTACAATCAGCCAACATTTAAAATTATTAAAAGAATCCGGAATTGTCTGCGGAGAAGTTGAAGGCCCAAAAACTTATTTCTGCGTGGATAAAACTGTTTTAAATACATTGAAACAATATATTGAAACCCTATAATAATGGAGACGCCAATGGTACAAAAAGGACAAAAAATATCAAGCTCCGGCATTAATATCATGTCCTCCATGGATGAGATGGCTTCATCCTGTTCAACACAAACACCAGATGGCCCAATGAAAGGTTATGAGAAACCTGGTTACAAGCTATGCACGTATGTAAGCAAATTTATACATACAGATGCGGGCCCTATTCCGATTATAAACCATAAATTAAAAAAAGATGATCTTTTCTCAACCTTCTATGTCAGATGGGGCATCATGCGCTATTCCTATACAGTAGCTCCCGGGCTCTACGGTATTGGAAAACCGGATAAAAATTCCGAGGTATTGGTTACTGCCAATTTCAAATTAACATTTGATCACTTGAGAAAAGGACTTGGCGACATCAATGCATGGATTCTCGTCCTGGATACAAAAGGGATTAATGTCTGGTGCGCAGCAGGAAAAGGGACCTTTTCTACCCGGGAACTGGTTAAAAGAATCAAAGATACATCTCTTTTTAAAGCAGTGGATCACAAAAGAGTCATAGTGCCGCAGTTAGGAGCAACGGGTGTATCGGCAAGGGATGTTAAAAAGCAATCCGGATTCAGGGTGGTATATGGACCTGTGCGCGCAAATGATATCCCTGCCTTTTTAAGAAACAATTTAAAAGCTGACAAAAAGATGAGACAGGTTACCTTTACGATGTATGAACGATTTATCCTGACGCCTGTGGAAATTCAAATGGTGTTAAAACCCGCCCTAATAATAGCACTTGCCCTGTTTGTCTTATCCGGTTTTGGTCCAGGTGTTTTTTCTTTTTCAGAAGCCTGGGAAAGAGGCATCGTGTCTTCTATTGCTCTTGTAGCAGGGATATTTTCAGGTGCATTTGTCACTCCTTTGCTGCTTCCCTTTGTACCGCCCAAGGAATTTGCACTAAAAGGCATCATATGTGGAAGTATTCTTGCCATACTGGTATTAGTTTTGATGTCTGCTTCGATCAACGGCATAGCAGGATTTCTGGCGCTATTTTTATTCAGTGTAGCCATTAGTTCTTATCTTGCAATGAACTTTACAGGTACAACGCCTTTTACATCACCGTCTGGTGTTGAAAAAGAAATGAAACGATACATCCCGGTACAGCTTATAGCACTTGTTGTTTCAACTGGACTTTGGGTTTATTCAGCCTTTTAATTTTGGCTTTATAGGAGTTAATTATGGAAGATTTAAGATATTTAGATGACGTATCAACCCTGGTACTTGATAAAGAAAAATGTATCGGGTGCAGTTTATGTACAGAAGTTTGCCCACAGGCAGTATTTGAAATGCAGGGGGAAAAAGCCCATATAGTTGATTTTAACGCCTGTATGGAATGTGGGGCATGTGTTAACAACTGCCCTTCAAAGGCCATATCCGTAAGTCCGGGTGTTGGCTGAGCCGCTTATATTATCCAGGTGTGGATAAAGGGAAAAGAAAACGCGTCCTGTGGTGATGGGGGATGCTGCTAAAACATTTTTTAGTTAAGCGTATAGCAGACAGGCACATAAACAGTTGATAACATCATGTATAACAAGAAAAGCAACGGTGATGATTGCAAGAAGCAACAAAGGGAAGTCTGTTGTCCAAAAAATTAAAAATATTATTTTTATGCACTGGCAATTCTTGCAGAAGCCAGATGGCAGAAGGCTGGGTAAGACACTTAAAAGGGGATCTTATTGATGTTTGGTCTGCCGGAATTGAAACCCATGGGATAAATCCTCATGCAGTAACTGTCATGGCAGAAGCCGGGGTTGATATCTGTGGGCATACATCCAAGTTATCGGATACATTAAAGCATAAATCATTTGATTATGTCATTACGGTGTGTGGGCATGCCCATGAAATATGCCCTTTGTTCCCTGGCGACTGCACGGTCATTCATGTCGGCTTTGATGACCCACCAAAATTGGCAGAGCAGTTCAAAAATCCTGAAAAAAGATTAGCCTGCTACAGAAAAGTCAGAGATCAAATAAAAGCGTATGTCTTAACCCTGCCTGACAGCTTAAAAAAATAGAGGTAAAAATGAGCCCGAATGAGACGTTTAATGAGAGGAAAATGACCAGTATTTTTGAACGCTACCTGACCGTATGGGTGGGCCTTTGCATTATTGGCGGAATTTTCTTAGGTAAATTTGCACCCGGCTTTTCAAAAGCACTTGACCGCATGTCATTAAATATAAACGGTGCGCCTGTTGTTTCCATTCCCATTGCTGTGTGCTTGTTTTTTATGATGTACCCCATTATGGTTAAGATCGATTTTGGTTCGGTGATTAAAGCAGGCAAAAGTGGAAAACCCGTTTTTCTCACTCTTTTTATCAATTGGTGTATTAAACCCTTTACTATGTATGCCATATCCCTCTTTTTTTTAGGCGTACTTTTTAAAGGATTTATTGGAACTGAAGCCGTTGATCTGGTAAAAATGCCTTTTGGATTGGATCTTGATATTGGCGCCACACATGGTGCCGGCGTCGTTGTAATCCAGGATGGTATAAAAATGCTGCAAGTACCGCTATGGCGAAGCTATCTTGCCGGATGTATCCTGTTAGGGATTGCGCCATGTACAGCCATGGTACTGGTATGGGGGTACCTTGCCAGGGGGAATGATGGCCTCACCCTTGTCATGGTTGCAATTAATTCTTTGGCTATGCTGATTTTGTACGGAATCTTAGGCGGTTTTCTTTTAGGTGTCGGGCGGCTGCCTGTTCCTTGGCAGGCATTATTACTGTCTATTGCTGTTTATGTGGCATTACCCCTTGTTGCCGGATATCTCTCTCGAAAATGGCTCATCCATATTAAAGGAGAGGACTGGTTTAAACATAAATTTTTACATATCTTGACACCCATTACGATCATCGCGCTTTTAATCACTCTTGTTTTGTTGTTCAGCTTTAAGGGCGAAGTGATATTGGCAAATCCCTTAACCATTTTCTGGATTGCTATCCCTTTGTTTATCCAGACTTTTCTAATTTTCACCTTAGGATATTGCCTTGCCAAAGCGTTAAAGCTTTCTTATGAAGATGCAGCACCTTGTGCCATGATTGGTGCTTCCAACCATTTTGAAGTGGCCATTGCTACATCTGTCATGCTGTTTGGACTTTCATCCGGTGCTGCACTTGCAACAGTTGTCGGTGTTCTAATCGAGGTACCGGTAATGTTGATGCTGGTGGGTATCTGCAAAAAGACACACTCATGGTTTGATCATCGGTAGAAAATCTTTTATATGGGATCCTTTACAATCGCAGATGTTTCTTTTTGATTTGGATTAATTTTTTTTCTAAGCGTTAGTTCAACTCTGGACGGATTGATTTTAACCACATGAATTCTGTCATTGGGTAAAACTAAATTACCCGCATTAATGGTGTATATGGATGTCCCTGCCCTGGCTGAAAACAAATCAATAGAGGTCATAATATTATTTACATTTAACAGGCTGACATCTTTTCTTAAGCCTCGGCAGGTAATTGAAATACTTGGATTAATGGGTTCCGTTACTATTAATTCAACCGGAATATTAGAAAAATTTATGGGCAGATCAATTTTCTTCTCAAAATTCTGTTGACCTGCAAAGATTAACCACAATACAAAAACCATTCCAAAAACCACTGCTTTAATTTTAAACCGCCGGGTAAACCAGGATTTTATTTTTTCCTTAATTCCTTTACTCGGTTTTCTAAATCTAAGGACCGCATCTTCTAAAACTGCAGTCAGTTCTTTTTCATTACTTAATTTTTTAATTTCCTGGTCAACAGCAAATGCGACCTCCCCTCTTTCTTCAGAAACAATCATTACCCATGCGTCACATTGTTCCGTGAGTCCTAAGGAAGCCCTGTGTCTTGTTCCCCATTCCTGTGGCAGGTCCTCTCTTGTTGTTAAAGGAAGATAGCAGGATGTTTTTAAAATCTTCCCGTTTGAAATAAGGATAGCCCCATCATGCAATGGAGATTCTTTGTAAAATATGGAATTTAATATTTCAGGTTGAGGGTCACACTCCATTGCAATCCCTTTTGTAACCAAATCAAATACCAGGTCTGCTCGTTCGAAAACAATGACCGCTCCGATTCTTTTTTTTGCGGCATCAAAAGCCCAGTTGGCAAACTCCGGAATCCATCCACCTACTCCAGAACTTTGCTTAAAACCTAAATTCTTTAACGGGTTAAACCGCTCTAGCATCTGCCTGATTTCTCTTTGAAACAGGATAATTAAAAGAATAACAAAAACCTGCCACAAAATCTGAAATACCCAGGTTGTCAAAAAAAGTCCCCAGGATTTAGCAATAATAAAAATCCCACTTAAAACAACAATACCAATAAGGGCTTTGAATGCTTTTGTCCCCCAAAACCAACTATAGAGTTGATAAGAAACAATAGAAATAAATAAAATATCAAGGATATCAGGCAACCTGATATTTGATAAAATGGCAAGCAAGTTCATATGACTCCTTATGGGTTCTTACACTACGTAGAGGAGTCAATAGCACTGCGTATAGTTTGAGCCAATTCCATTCTTGAAATCGGCTTATAGCAGATACTGTTGATTCCCTTTTCAGCTACTTCTTTATCGGTCATATATTGATGATGACCTGTGCACAAGATTATTGGAATATCAGGTCTAATTTTCATTAGCTCCCGTACTAACTTATCACCGGTCATATCGGGCATTACAATATCTGACATAACAACATCAAAAACATTTGGATTGGATTTAAACAAATCAAGGGCTTCAAGGCTGTTATCCAAGATAGTCACTTTATAATTTTGCTCTTCAAGCAGTCTTTTTATTGCCTTTAGTATGGAAATTTCATCATCAATAAACAAAACATGTTCTTGATTTCCCAGAGGAATGTCCTTTTCTTCGTGATCACTTTCAATTTTAAATGATTGTTCCTTAACAATGGGAAAATATAAGATAAATGTCGTACCTTTGCCCTTGTAACTTTCTACAAATATTTCTCCGCCCATACTTTTTACAGCGCCATGAACAACAGAAAGACCAAGACCTGTTCCTTCTCCCATTTGCTTCGTGGTGAAATAGGGTTCGAAAATACTATTAATATGTTCCCTGGCAATCCCCTCTCCCGTATCCGATATGCTTATCCTAATATAGTTACCCTGCTCGATTGATTCATGGGTTTCCACCACATCTTCTGTCAAGTCCACTTTCAAATTACCGCCATCTTTTTTCATTGCCTGTGCAGCATTCGTAAAAAGATTAAGAAACATTTGATACACCTGAGTAGGATTTGCAAGGACTTTAGACGTGCTTTTTATATTTTGTTCAATACTGATGGTTGATGGGATAGACGACCGGATAAATTTTAGTACTTCTTTTACAATAGCACTTATATTAATCTTATTTATGCTTTCCTCAGATTGTCTAGCAAACGTAAGGATTTGCTGGGTAAGGTCTTTGGCCCGTATACTCGCAATATAAATTTCATTAAGATCATCTTCCAGCACACTACCCTTTTTTGCATCACCTTGAGCAATCTGAGTAAATCCCATTATGGCTGTCAATATATTATTAAAGTCATGAGCAATGCCTCCTGCCAATGTTCCAATAGATTCCATACGTTGGGAGTGATGCAGCCTTGCTTCCATTTCTTTTCTTTCTTTTTCTAATACAATGCATTTTTTGATTTCCTGTCGTTGGCCTTCAAAAAGTGTTGCATTATCAATAGCAATCTGGGCAATGGCCGCAAATTCTTCCAGAATAGTGATATTTTCTAAATCAATCGTTTTGTCTTCTGCGTCATAGCTCAATCCTATGACACCAACATTTTTTGAACCAGAGACTAATGGAATTCCAATCATTGCATAACTATTTTTAAATATTGCTTCTTTTGTTGCCTCAGGCCATGTTTGAAAATTCTCCAAAATCATGGGTTCACCACTTTTAAAAATTTTCCCGGCAAAGCCTTTTCCTGATTCAATTTTAAACCCAACATAAGGGGATAAGATTCCAAAGGCAGCCCTGAGTTCCAACACATTCTGATCTGGGTTGTAAATATGCAAAAAACCGTTTGGAATCTGCGTGATTTTTTCGGCCCGTTCCATAATTGCATTCAACAAGTCCGATAGGTTAAGCCGACGAAACATACCAAGAGAGATGGAACGCAGTGTTGACAGATATTCCTGTTGGCACGTTAACTCTCTTTCAATTACTTTGCTTTCTGAAATATCTGTATAACTTCTTTGGAATGATATTATAGTATTGTTTTCATCTTTAATAGCTTCGGCCTGCAAGCTCACCGGAAATGTTTTACCGGATTTACCGATCATTTCCACCTTTCCAGTCCATTTTTCACCACGGGATACTGAACCGGTGATATTTTGATTTTCCTTTGGGTCAGCATATAAGGTCTCAGCTGGTTTGCTCCTGTACTCCTCGATATTGAAACCAAACATCAGGGTAAATGCCTTGTTGTGATAAAAATGATCACCTTTTGCATCAGCAATACTAATAGCTATGGGTATTTTTTCAATAGCTGATTTTAAGATTGCCAGTTCATCATAACTGGCTTTTTCTTTTGCTTTTTCATCTTTATCCATAGTCATTTCTTCGATGGTTTAAGGGTTCTTAAAATCAGTAATAGCAACTTAAAAAAAAGTTGCACATTGATACTTAATTTTCAGAAAATATTTAAAACTGCTATATTTACTATCCCTATTTAAGCTGTTTAAGTCAAGGAAGAATCCATCGTGGGATCAACAGTTAACTTGCCCAGAAGGGTTTGCTAATACATGGCTTCGATCAAATCTTTAAATGCTTTATTAACAAATTGTCGTTTGATCTTCATGGTGGGAGTGACTTCTCCATCCTCTTCGTACAGCCGCTTAGGAAGAAGGGTGAATTTTCTGATATTTTCAACTCTGGCAAGGGTTGAGTTTACATTTTTAACTTCTTTGTTAATGAGTTCAATCACCTGTTCATTACAGGTTAGATCCTTATAGGTTGAAAACTGTACCTTGTTGTCCTGGGCAAATTTTACAACATTATCCTCATCAATCATTATAAGGCAGGATAAAAATTTTCGCTTATCTCCTATTACAACAGCATCATTAATATAAATACTGGCTTTAAGTTTATTCTCAATATACTGAGGTGTAATATTTTTACCGCCGGCTGTTACAATAATATCCTTTTTACGATCTGTTATTGTTAAAAAACCGTCTTCATCAATCTTACCCACATCACCTGTTAAAAGCCATCCATCAACCAGTGTCTCATCAGTTGCCTTTTTAGCTTTATAATATCCTTTAAATACCCCAGGAGATTTAATAAGAATTTCACCATCATCAGCAATTTTCATTTCCAGGTCTTGTATGGCCTTGCCAACAGCTCCGAATTTATTTTTATTCTGTGGAGAAATCGTTGCGCCAGCTGTACCTTCAGTTTGCCCATACACTTCAATAAGATTCATTCCAATGGATTGATAGAAGCGCAGCACATCTTTTGAGATTGGTGCAGCCGCTGAAATCGCGACACGGATTTTTTCAAACCCAAGTCTCTCTTTAAGCTTTCTGAAAACAACAAACCATGCAAGTTTATACAAGAGGATTTGAACAAGGCCTGGAGTTTTAAAATCCATTATAAGGTCAGCACGTTTTTTGCCAATTTTCAGGGCAATATTAAAAATAAAACGTTTAAACCATGTAGCATCGCCCATTTTTATCATAATATTGGAATAATATTTTTCCCATATCCTTGGGACAGCATATCCGACAGTCGGAGATACTTCGATCATGTTCTGCATAACCGTATCTGGTTTTTCCACAAAATGCACGGTATAGACATATTTCAAAGGAATAAAAACTGAAAAAAGCCGTTCAAAAATATGACATAGCGGCAGAAAGGAGAGGACATTGTCACTTTTATAAATTTTCAAAGCAGCATCTATAGCCACTGGCATCCAGGTTACATTTTTATGGGTAAGCATGGCTCCTTTTGGCGGGCCTGTCGTCCCAGATGTATAAATAATCACCGCAAGATCATCAGGCGTAACTTTTGACTGCATATTTTCAAAAAGGTCTGGCTGCTCTTTACATACTTTACTGCCATTCTCAACAAGCCCATCAAAGGTCATGACCATGGGATCGTTAAATGCCAATAGTCCCTTTGTATCCCATACAATGACTTTTTCCAGCAAAGGGACTCTATCCTTAAACATTAACCACTTGTCTAACTGCTCTTCATTTTCCACGAACAAAAATTTTGCATCGCAATGATCAACTACATATTCCACCTGCTGCCAGGCATTGGTGGCATACACACCTACTGAAACACCTCCAGTGCACTGAATTCCCATATCAGCCATCACCCATTCAAAGGAATTATCACCTATAATACAGGCGCTGTCACCTTTTTCAAACCCCATGGATACAAGCGCACTTCCAATTTTTTTTGCCTTATCATAATATTCATCCCAGGTGATATCATGCCACAGTCCTAAATCTTTTGTCCGCATTGCAACCTTAGAGCCATTTTGTGCAACTGTTTTGCTAAAAACTTCTGGTATGGTTTCAAATTTTGTATTACTGTTTTTCATCGCCATGCTTTCTTTCTCTTCCATCGCTGATAGCCTTTGGCTGATGTTTCGGATTTGATGCCAAGATAAAATTCCTTAACATCTTTGTCTTCCATAAGGTCTTTTGATTTACCTTTCATCACAAATCGTCCATTTTCAAGGATCAAACCTGTAGAAGATATGGAAAGCGCCATATTTGCATTTTGCTCAACTAAAAGGATGGTTGTTCCATTTTGATTTATCTCTTTTATAATGGAGAAAATGTCTTTAACTAGCAAAGGAGAAAGGCCTAAAGACGGCTCATCAAGAATCATCAGTCTGGGTCTGAGCATTAATGCTCTACCTATAGCCAGCATTTGCTGTTCCCCCCCAGACAATGTTCCTGCCCACTGGTTGGTTCTTTCTTTTAAAACAGGGAAATAGTCAAAAACCTTTTCAATATCATTTTTTATCATAGACGAATCTTTTCTCGTATAGGCCCCCATCAAAAGATGTTCGTGAACCGTTAGCTCTTCGAAAACTTCCCGGCCTTCAGGCACATAGGCAATTCCTTTGCGAACAATCTCATCCGTATCCTTATGCTGGATTTGAACACCTTCAAATTCAATGGTACCTTTATCCGGCTGATCTTCTATCAATCCCATAATTGTTTTTAAAATAGTAGATTTTCCTGCGCCATTATTACCCAGGATAGCAGTAATGCTACCCTCTTCTACTGCAAAGGAGGCGCCTCTAATGGCATAAACAAGATCATAATAGGTCTCAATATTTTTAACCTCAAGCATGTTTGCCAAAATTAACCATCCTCCCCAATATATGCTTTGAGAACCTCTTTATTTTGCTGGACTTGATCTGGCGTTCCAAGGGTAACAGGCTTTCCAAAGTTTATGGCCAAAACCCTGTCAGATATATCCATAACCATTTTCATATCATGTTCTATGAGAAGGATGGAAATGCCCAAATCATCCTGTATATCTTTTATCCAGAAAATCATGTCCTGCTTTTCCTCTGTATTCATACCTGCACAAGGCTCATCCAAAAGCAACAATTCAGGTTCTAAAGCAAGAGCTCTTCCGAGTTCAATTAATTTTTGTGTGCCATATGGAAGCGCTCCCACAAACTTATCTCTTACATTTTGAAGTTCAAGAAGATCGATAATACTTTCTACTTTTTCTCGATGCTGAATCTCTTCTTTCCCGGAAAAAGACGATTTCCCCCACAGGAACATTCCTTTAAAAAGACCTGTTTTCATGTGGATATGACGCCCCAGCATGATATTCTCCATGGTGTTCATATGATCAAAGAGTTCAATATTCTGGAATGTTCTGGCAATCCCTATCCTGGCAATCTTATCCGGTGTCATTTTCTCAATGGAATTATCTTTAAACCGGATATTGCCCTGATCCGGTTTATAAAGCCCTGAAATACAATTAAAAAGGGTGGTCTTTCCTGCACCATTGGGACCGATCACAGAAAAGATCTCACCCTTATTCATGGTAAAACTAATATCCTGAAGCGCTTTTATCCCGCCAAAAGAGATGGAGAGATTGTCCACCTGAAAAAAAGAAAATTCCATTTTTATTTTGTATCTATCAACCCGGTAAGTCGTTTTGATTTACCATTTTTAAGACATTGGACCAGAAAAGTCTGGGATGTCCCCTGTCTTGAATATATATCACCCTTTTTATAGGGTGTAAAATTAACTTCAGGACCAACACCTTTAAACCCTTTTATATTTTCCATAGCAGTGATAAATTTTTCTCTAGTCAAATCACGGCCGGCAGCTTTTAATCCTTCAATCATGGGCTCTACAAATAAAATACCTGCATAATAAAAGATACCCCATCTTTCTTCTTTTGCTGCATATTTATCAAATATCTCTTTTTTATATTTAGCCATCAATGGAAGTTTTGAATCTGGAACTTCGCCAAATGTGCCAGTGATCACACCCTCCCATGCACCTTTTGTGATGGCGTTCATAAAAATAAAATCAGAACAGGTGCTGACACTCATGAACTGGGTGTCAAATTTCATGGCTTTGGAAATACCCACCACCTTTGCAGCCTGGCCTGGTGTTATCCATAAAAGCACCATGTCAGGTTTAGCTTGTCTTAATTTCATAATATGGGGTTTAAGATCTGAATCCTTTGCTTCAAAAGGTACCTGAGCGACAGATTCCATACCATGAGATTTGAGTGAAGTAAGCGCTCCGCGAAGTCCATTTTTGCCATACCCGTCATTAAGATAGGCTATAGCAACCCGTTTTTTTCCCATTGTTTCAATGGCATAATTTACCAACACTTTTGCTTCACCTTCATATAGAGGATAAACAGCAAAAAGATTTTTCTGGGGAGGATTTACAAACTCTCTGGAGCCTGTTGCAGGTCCTACCCATGGAACATTTTTTTTAGCAAGATACCCTTTTATTGCAAGCCCTGGAGAAGTTCCGACTCCACCAGCCCATGCAAAGATCCCGGTCCCTTCCTGAAGCTCTTTTACGCCCGCCTTAGTTTTTGCAGGGTTATACCCATCATCAAACATATGATAAACAAGTTTCCTGCCATGGATCCCTCCATTGTCATTAATCCACTTAAAATAGCCGCTAGTACCTCTTGGTACAGCTCCCCATGCTGCAGCAGGACCTGTCTGAGGCCCATATGATCCAATATGGATTTCAGTGTCTGTGACACCTTCTTCAGCAAAAAGTCCTGGGGTAAAACTTAACAAAAATGTTAAAGAGACAAATAAAACAAACATTAACCTTTTTTTCATAACGTCCTCCTCTTCTTTTATTAATATTTATAATTCACAATAAATAATTAATGAATAACTTATACTTTTTTAACATAGTGTCTTGCAAAAAGGCCGCTGGGTTTGACACACAAAACAAGCACAATAATAGCAAATGCCACCACTGTCTTAAATTCTATGGAGATATATCCCCCAAACAGATTTTCTATAATCCCAAGCATATAAGCTGCTATAACAGCACCCGGCAAAGACGTCATTCCGCCCATTACTGCAGCGGCAAACCCTTTTAGCATTGGGTCCCACATCATGAAAGGCTGCATTACAGTGGGAGAAATCAATAAACCGGCGGTGGCGCCCACAAGAGACGAAATCCCCCAAGTCATCATCATAATCCTGTTGGTCTTGATCCCTACAATTTGTGCTGCAACAGAGTTTTGCTGAGTGGCTTTCATGGCAAGCCCGAGTTTTGAAAATTTAAAAAACAGATAAAGCACTATCATGAAGAATAATGCACTTATTAGCGTAAGAACATCAAGCTTGCTGATATAAATACCACCGACAATAAAGCCGTCATAAGGTCCTATGGGAAATGGCATGGTTTTTTCTTCTGCCCCAAATTTCCATGAAACAAATCCCAAAAGTACCATCTCAATACCAATGGTAATAACTATCATCCCCAGAACATTAGGTTCCTTAGCTCTGCGCAAAATAACAAATTCCAGAAAAGCTCCCAAAATGGCAGCAAATGCAAATGATATAAAGAAGGCTAAATAAACAGATATGTTCATGGTGGTTAAAAGCATCATGGCAAAATAGGAAGTGATAAGAGCCATTTCACCCTGGGCAAAATTTGGCACCTCAGATGTCTTGTAAATAATGACCATGGCAAGGCCCATTAATGCATATGTACTTCCTGTTGCTACTCCGCTGACAATCATCTGGATAAAATCAATCATTCATACCTCCGTATCAAAACGGCCAGGTCCGCCAATATTTTTTCATTCGAATCCATATGCCATAGAGTCCCAGGGGTTCAAACAACATGATGGCGATCATTATGGAACCGAATACAATGTATTGAATATTGGATACTCCTGTAATGGAAAACCAATTTTCAGAAAGGTCTTTCAACCATTCTCCAAGATATGGAATATCAAGAATATTTCTTAATTTCAGATCAAGCCAGCAAAGAAGTACTGCCCCTGCTACGGAACCCAACATCGAACCTAAGCCCCCTACAACAACCATGGCAAGAAAAAGGATAGACATTAAAAGAGTGAATATCTCCGGCTCTATAAATTTTAAGACAAAAGCATACATACCGCCTGCAATACCGGCATAAAATGCACTTATTGCGAAGGCAAGGGTTTTATAAAAAACAATATTAACTCCCATGGTTTCTGCTGCAATATCAGCATCTCTTATGGCAATAAATGCCCGGCCAACCCTTGTTTTAATAAGGTTGCGCATAAAAAGAAGAAGAAAAATTGTCAAGGTTATCACCAAAAAATAGAATTCCTTATCTGTATCCAATACCCAGGGGCCAATAGTAAGGTCTGGTGCATGGAGACCATCCCTGCCGCCAAAAAGCTCCACTCGCCCAATAATCTGGGTGATGGTTAAACCAAAGCCAAGTGTAGCAATAGCCAGATAGGGCCCCTCAAGTCTGAGAGCTGGAAGCCCTAATAAAAATCCAAAGCCTGCTGCAACAAGAGCGGCACAAGGCAATGCCAAAAGAAAGGGAAAACCTGCTTTGATCATCAGAATTACCGTGCCATAAGCACCGATAGCAAAAAACCCGGCATGGCCAAGTGAAATTTGCCCCGTAAATCCGACCAGAAGATTCAAGCCGGCAGCCACAATAATATTAATCGCAATATAATTGGCCACATAAACATAGTAATTATCTACAAACATGGGGAATAGATAAAGAGATCCGATCAAGACGATAAACCAGAAAACAACTACTGGTGAGGAAAAAAGCTCTACATCCTCATAATAATCTCTTTTCATATCCATAAGAAAGGATCCTTTTGTATTCAATGGTCTGAAGAAACGGTATCTTTTCTACTTATTTTCTAACAGGATGAGTGTCAAGAAAAAAATTAAAGTGGATTTAAAAAATAAACAATGTTCAGCTAGAACAAAAATCATTGACAAACATACAAAATCAACATTAATACTAACATCTCAAACATTTGCATTCAATTTGGCATTTTTACGAAAAGCCAATGTAGCTCAGGTGGCAGAGCAGCTCACTCGTAATGAGCAGGTCTACGGTTCGAATCCGTACATTGGCTCCAGTCAAAACGCTCAATATCAGTACCATACTATTCCCTCTTCTCAAACTATAAATCTTTGAGCTGCTTTTACGCATAATACAAGGGAACCAGAGTGTACTACTGTACATGAAGCCTTTCTCATAATTTGGCAGAATTTTTTAGCAACACAGCAAATAGGTGAGTTTTTGTTCTCATACTAATTATGGTGATTTTACAAACTTAGTGCTGGTAAAAGAAAAAAAACTATTATAATAGAAACAATAACGATTTCAATTTTTCCAGATTTTTTAATATAAAATGGAGAAAACTCTTATGGCTTCATTAAACAACCTTCGTAAGGTTGGCAGAGAAGAACTCGATCAGCCGAAACTTGCTGTTATAATTTTTGAGAATAAAGGATTAAATACGTTTCGGTTTGTTAACGTCCTTAATTTAAGTGTCAAAGGTGTTTTAATTGAATCAGATATTAATTTTAAAAAAGAGTTTAAACTCAATCTTTTTATTAAAAATTATGAACTGAATCAATGGGATACTTTTTCATGCCGGGCCGCATGGATCCAGGCTTCAGATGATGAGAAACGCTTCAGTATAGGGCTTGAATTTCTTTTCCATGTTGAAAATTCTTTGGATTCCGATATAGATAAACATGATGAAATTTCGCCAATAGACCTTGAGTATCTTTTAAACAACAAGTTGATCAAAAGTATTAAAGGCGAAGGAACCTGCTCCTTTTTAAACTGCTTGTCTCTCAAAACACTTAAAACTGGCACTCAATTCATTACAATAGGTGATAAAAGCGACCGTCTTTATATTATTCAAAAAGGGGTGTGCGCCCTTCAGATACGAAATCAAAAAAAAGAGGCTCAAACTTTTGCGCATAGAAGACAAGGCGATATTATAGGGGAAATGTCTCTTTTAGCTGGCGGCTTGCGCACTGCAAACGTCATTTCTGAATCTGATATGGTTCTTTGGGAACTGCCGAGAGATAAATTTGATATCGCTTGTAAAGCGCATCCTGATATCTGCAATTTTTTAACACAACTATTGACCAATAGAGTTGAAAATTCGATAGATATCGAAGTAAGAAACGTTGGCCGTTATAGGATGACCCATCGAATCGATAAGGGGAAAAACAGCTTTATTTGTAAAGGGAAACATAAAGGTCTTAACACATCGGTTGCCATTAAAATGATGAAACACAATCAAGCAATGGATCGCAAATTTATACAATACTTCCATAAAGAGAGTAAGCCTATTATTCAGTTAAATCATCCAAATATCGCACAGGTTTATGATATTGAGGAAGTCTACAGAACTATTTTTATTATAATGGAGTATCTTGAAGGAGAGACTTTATCAGCCCTGCTTAACAGAAAAAAAGTATTACCGTATTCAAGAATTATAAGCTTTCTGGTCCAAATTTCCAAAGGGCTTTCCTATGCGCATGATCATGGGATCATCCATGAAGACATCACCCCTGGCAATATTTTTATTTTAGACAACGATACTATCAAAATTATAGGAACCGGCCTTGCCTTCTCACAGAAAGAAGACTTTGCACAGATCCGTTCTTTTTATTACAGATCACCGGAAAAGATAAAAGGAGAAAAAGTAGCGTTTCCAACAGACATCTATAGCCTTGGCATTATGGCCTATGAAATGTTTACTGGACAAATGCCGTTTAAAGAGAATGATATAACAGCAATGATGAAAATGCACACTGATATAGGCATCCCTGATCCATCTATTATAGTTCCTGATCTCCCAGCCTCCATAAAAAATTTCATTTTTAAAGCATGCGCCAAATCGCCAGAAAAAAGATACAATTCCATGCATGAAATTAACAATGAATTGTTGTGCATTACTAAAGAACTGAAAATGAATTTAATTCAAAAAACTGATACTGAAAGTGAGGTGACTATTCTGCATATCTCACACCCAAAAAATCAGCGCCTGATCATAAATAGGTTTTTGGATGAATTCAGTCAGCGTGCTGAAGATCTGGATATTTCTATTAAGATTGCTGACAAAACTTAAAATTATATGATTCATTAATCCTTGACTTGGAAAAAAATATATGATCTATCTGACAGTCAAAAGGAGATCCAGATGAATTTTTGCATAACAGACAGATTTTATTTCTATTTTAGGTATTTTTTTAATACCGGTCTGCCTGTACTGCGCTAAATTTATTTTTTTTTACCAAAAAAGCCGCAGGCAGCAAAAGCCTGCGGCTTTTTTGTTTTACCCTGCCGGCTTTTGAATAAACCTGCAAAGGAAAAAGGCCATGACTCAGACTTATGATGTAAATGTAAAAGATTTCAAACCGCTTATTTCACCGGTTGCGATCAAAGAAGTCCTTCCCATACCAGAAGACGCTTTAAAAACAGTTGTTGAAGGACGATGTGATATTGAAAACATTTTGCAAAAAAAAGATGACCGCCTTCTTTTAATTGTGGGACCTTGCTCTATCCATGACACTGATGCTGCCATCGAGTATGCAAAAAAATTGATGGCATTACGGAATGAGGTTAAAGAAAAAATTAATTTGATTATGCGGGTTTATTTTGAGAAACCCAGAACAACTGTTGGATGGAAAGGGTTGATTAACGATCCATTCCTTGACTCCTCTTATAACATGGACGAGGGGTTAAAAATTGCACGATCATTGTTAATTGAGATCAATAGTTTAGGGCTTCCTACTGCTACAGAAATTCTAGATCCCATCACGCCACAGTATATTGCAGGACTTTTAACCTGGGTAGCTATTGGCGCAAGGACGACTGAATCTCAGACCCATCGCGAAATGGCAAGTGGTCTTTCCATGCCAGTCGGATTTAAAAACAGTACAGATGGAAGTTTGGATGCAGCTATCAATGCCATGATGGCTGCGGGTGCTCCCCAGCATTTTCTTGGCATTGATCCTAATGGATATTCTTCAATAGTCAGCACCACCGGAAACCCATTTGGACATATCGTACTTCGAGGGGGCCCTCACCCGAATTATGATCCAATTTCCATTGAAAGAACTCAAAATTTGCTTAATCAAAAAAATCTCATGGATGCACTAATGATAGACTGTTCTCATGATAACTCAGGACAAAAGCACAAAGGACAATCTTTTGTATTCAAAAGTGCTCTGGACCAACGGCTTGATGGAAACACAAGCATTATCGGGCTTATGCTTGAAAGCAACCTGTTTGAAGGTAACCAGAAATGTAGTGGGGATTGTAAAACGCTTAAATATGGCGTTTCTGTCACAGATGAATGTATGTCATGGGAAACCACTAAAGGTCTCATTAATTGTGCCTATGACAAACTATAATAATGATAAAATATGACACTTAAATTATCTTCATTTGAAAAAAGAGTAAAGCGAAGGATTATGGGTCGAGAGCATATTTTTTTTGCTGCGTGCCCCCCTGGGCTAAAAAAAATCTGTTACAATGAAATGCGTGCATTTGATGTTCCCAAAGAAAATTTTAAGATCATACAAGGGGGCATTGAATTCAAAAGCAAACTGAACACCTGCATGCTATTTAATCTCCATTTAAGAAGCCCTTTACGAATTTTGATGCGGATCAGCCAGTTTAAAGCAGATTCATTTAAAAAACTTGAGAAAAAAATATCTGCCATTGACTGGATACTTTATCTACCGAAAAATTGTTCTCTTTCATTTAGTGTTAAAACGCGAAAATCAAGATTATACCATTCTGATGCTATCGCGCAACGATGTGAAAAAATTATATCAGATCAATTAAATTCAAAGGATGGGGCCACCCATAACCACGAATCGCACCAGACCATTTATATAAGAGCTGAAAATAATAATTTCACCGTTTCTCTGGATAGTTCAGGAAAACATCTATTTAAAAGAGGAATCAAAGAAAAAGTTTACAAAGCACCTTTAAGAGAAAATCTGGCCTTTGCCATGCTTTTTTGGACGGATTATTCGACAAATGATATCTTGATTGATCCCATGTCCGGGTCAGGCACGTTTTCTCTTGAAGCCACTATGATAAAGGCCAATATACCCCCCGGATTTTATCGTGCCTTTGCATTTGAACATTGGCCGAGTTTCAGTTCAAAAACATATGCGTATATTAAAAAACAAATTAACAAACAAATGCGCCTTGTTTCAAAAGCCGATATTTTTGCATCAGATATCGACGATAAGGCACTGATAAACCTAAAACACAATATTTCGAATCATCACTTCAAGGAATGGATAAATGTCTCAAAAAAAGATTTTTTTTCTATTAACCCATCTGAAATATCTCACGGAAAAAAGGGGATTGTGATGCTCAATCCTCCTTATGGGAAAAGACTAGGAGAAAATAAAGAAACAAAGGCTTTTTACCGTGACATCGGTAAAAAGCTTACCGCTGATTTTAAAGGATGGCGGGTGGGAATTATTCTTCCATTCAGGGAGTGCAAGTCATATCTTGGACTAAAACTTGAGCTAAAACCAATTTATCATGGGGGGCTTGATATTTTTGCCGGCATCGGCAGGGTCTGAGCTACCATTAACCCACCATAATCATTCACATTTTTATCGACTAAGCCATCACTTCCATAGCTATAACATCTTCGATTGCTTGAATTTTCCCCAAATGTCTTGTCACCTTGAATTCAACATGATCATAGGCTAATTGACTTCTTTTTATCATTTCAGGAATATCCACAAGGATATGGCTGCCGCTGCCGATAAAAAACGGAAATATGACAATCTCAATTACTCCCTTTTTCACCAGCTCATCAATTTTATTTTCAAGAAGAGGATCCGCAAATTGTAAAAAAGCATGGTCAACCCTATCAAATGTTTCTTTTATCTTTTTAGATACATTTTGGGTTAAGGAGGCTATTTCCAAATTTGATTCTTTTTTTCGGCTTCCGTGAGCTGCGATAATCAATGCTTTCACTATTTCCTCCAGAACACTCTATTTAGTTGGTTCATCGCCAGTTTAGCTTCCTCCTCGCGCCTTGAATACGACAAAAACATCTGCTAATTTTGTGCAACTTATTTAATTCTCGTTCCTAAACTTTGAATATTGAAATTGCCCTTTTTAATTTTTTTGCAAGGTTTGCCAGTTCATCGGCCTGCAACTGGATATCTTCTATACCTTCAGCAGAGGCCTTTACTGACTCATTTGCCTTGCTCACATAACTTAAGACGCCTTCAATACCAGTTGTAGTAATATTTACATCTTTTTGTATCACATCAGATTCATTTGAAGTGGTTTCGATATTTACTGCGACCTGCTGGACCGCATCAATATTTTCCTTTGCTTTGACATTTAAGTCTTTTGCACTTTCAGCCGTTGCGCTGATACTTGAGGAAATATCGTTGGTCACCGTTGTCTGTTCTTCTACTGATGAGGCAATGGAAAACATGATCTTATCTATGTCAGCAATCACTTTCACAATAGACTGGATAACTACAACCGCCTTTTTTGTATGATCCTGCATTCCCAGAATTTTTGATCGAATAACGTTTGCCGATGTTTCGGTTTGATTGGCTAATTCCTTTACTTCATTGGCAACAACAAAAAAACCTTTTCCTGCTTCTCCAGCACCTGCAGCTTCAATAGCCGCATTTAAAGATAATAAATGAGTCTGGGATGCAATTGTCTGGATAATTTCAATGATTTCACCGATCTCTGTTGCTGATTTACCCAATTGATTCATAATCACAGAAGTTTCTTCAGCCTGCTTTGATGCATTTTCTGTAACACTTGCACCTTTGCTTGAATTTTGAGCTGTTTCATTGAAGGATGCATACATTTGTTCGATGGCACATGCTGCAGATGTGGTGGATTTTGAAACGGCATCAACCTTTTTACCCACCACAGATGTATTGTTTGAAACACTTTCGGTGAACCCGGCAATATTATCCAATTGCTTATTGATTGTATTTGTTGCAGATAAAATGTTTTTCATATGATTGGAAAGCGCCTGAGTTTCTTGTGTTGCGCTTTCAGAATTGTTCGCCATTTCTTGTGAGGAATCTTGTAAATCATAGGTAATATGCAGTAACCTCGAAGATGAGTCTGCAACAGTGCTTGAGGTTAAAATTAATTTTTTAATTAATTTACCAAAATCTCTTGCTCCGTTTCGTATGGAGTCGGCCATATTTCCAATTTCGTCATTGCTTTCATATTCAAGTTTAGCAGCCAGATTCCCTGCACCGATTTCTCTTGAAAAATCAGCTACTTGTTTTATAGGTTCTAGTAGTTTTCGTGTGATAACAATCGAAAACAAAATAAAACACACAGAAAAAAACAAACTAATACCCATTAAAGTCCATAATCCTTTTTGAACTTTTTTATTCAAAAGCCTTTCTTTTTCAAGAGCGATATCCTTAATATCATCCGTATAAATACCGGTTCCGATAATCCAGCCCCATTTTGGAATTTTTCGAAAATAGGTGAGTTTTTCTCCTATCTCCCCTTTTAAGTTCGATTTCTCCCACTCGTATCGAATAAACCCTTGTTTCTCAGTCTTTGATCTCTCAATAATTTCTTTTATAATAAATTTCCCATCAGGGGATTGAAGGTTCATCTGGATAGCACCCACCATTTCTGGCTTTTCAGGATAAACCAGGAACCGGCCTTGTTTATCAATGACAAAAAAATAATTTGCTTTCTGTTTGCCAAACCGCATGGCAGAGATGGCTTTAGTCGCATAATTATGAAAATTTGTGGTTTCTAAAACAGCAGAAGCATTATCTGTTAGCTCAACCAGTTTTTCTTTTCTTTCTTCCTGAATAATACGGTTGAGCTCATCTTTATTGGTTCTTTTCATTTCTGATAAAAAAAAGAGTGCGCTTAAAAAAACAATCAGGAGAGTTGATAATATTGCGGTTAAAACAAGTATACTAATTTTTGTTGCAATACCATATTGAGTGCTCAATGTTTTCTCCTTTTGCTGTTTAATACATACAAAAAAGACTTAAGATTATATAAAAAACTGAGAAATAATTTACAAACTTTTTTCTTTTTCCATATAAACAATGAGCAATGATTAAAGTCAATTGATTTTTAGATCTGATTTTATTGTATCAAGTCCTATTCTTTCTATCATTCTGCCCATACGTTCGCGTTTTGAATGTTCTTTATAATAATCGATCACCTTTGACACCATTGCTATGGCATCGTTGGAAGAAAGGTCTTCTACTAGAGTATCAGCAAGTCTCGGTCTTGCAGACCCATTGCCACCAATCTGGAGGGTCCATCCATTCTTTGTTCCATAAAGGGAAATGTCTTTTATACAATTTTCAGCACACTGGATTTTACAACCGCTTACGCCCATTTTCATTTTACTGGGAAGAATCATTCCATGATAAGTTTCATCCAATTTCATTCCCATTTTCAGACTATCTTGACTTCCTAACCGGCAATAGGTTGTCCCCGGACACACTTTAATACTCCTTACGCATAGACCTGTGGCATGACCTGCATCCATACCCAGATCGTTCCAGATCCCATCCACCTGCTCTTCTTTAATACCAATAAGAGCAATCCTTGCCGCACTTGTTATCTTTAAATCCGGGATACCATACTTTATAGCCACATCTGCCAGTGTTTTCAGTTGTTCAGGGTTTACAAGGCCGCATGGAGTATGAGGGGCAATGGCGTAAGTTAAATTTTCTTTACCTTTTTGGCGAATAACACCTTTTTCACCGTCTTTCAGCATATATTAACTCCTGTTTTCTTTATAATTTATTAAAATAATGATAGATACAATCGTGCACTCAATTTAATCTTATAAAAAGAATCAATAACTACCTGTGAGTATTTTTTAATATCCACTTTTAATTATGTCAAGAAAATCAAGGAATTTGCAAATATCCCATCAAATATAGTATGAATAATTTTTAAAAAAGATAACATCAAAAACAAATCCACAGGTTCTGGAAAATATTAATATGACATTTGATCCTTTTGAAAATAGGCTTTGCAGAGATATCAGAAACACCTTAGGCGCAGGATTCATCAAAGCAATTCAGGCAAACAATATTAAATCTTTCTATTCAACAATCAAACCGTATCAATTAAAAAAAACAAAAAATCATATAAACTCCTATGTTCACCACCGAATCAATTGTTTGAAAAATACTTTCGATCTAATGACCCGTCATCATATTCAGCCAGATGACTTTTTCTCAATTTCTATAGTTCTTTGGAACTTTGAATTATTTTTTGAATTTCATGAATGGATGGAAAAAAAATGGTTAACCGCTCATGGAAACAACAAGAAAGCCTTTCAAGCGTTAATCCTCTCAGCCATTGTATACGAACAGCTTCTGTATGGGAGAATAATCCCTGCAAAAAAGGTTGCTGCCAAAGCACTGATGCTTTTTGACCAATACAAAAGCCATGTTCCAAAACCCTTTAATGCTGATCTATTAATATCGAAATTAACCGAACTTGATGCTCCCGCCCCGAAATTTGATGTACCCTGTAGTTTCTAAATAACCTCTTCTGCTATAAAATTATTTATTTCCCCCTGTGAATAGCCAAGATTTTCAAGTACTGAGGTTGTATTTTCTCCAAAATCGACCGCTTTTTTCCGAATGGACCCCGGCGTTTTGCTAAGCTTTATAGGCACACAGATAGTCGATGGGTCATCACTATTATTTTTTGAGTTATCAATCACGCCTCTCTCTTTGAAAAGAGGATCTTTTAAAACCTCCTCATAATTTTGAACCCGAGAATAGCAAACATCCAGACCAGACAACTCTGCATCCCATTGGGCCAGAGTTTTTTGTTTAAATAGATGTCTCATATAATCAATGATTTCTTTGCGGTAATCCGGATCAAACTGCAAAGAGATATATTCGGGAACTTGAAAATATATACAAAGCTTTTCCCAGAATCGGTTTTCCAGAGCACCTATGGAAAGATATCTTCCATCAGCTGTTTCATAGGTATTGTAACACGCATACCGGTGAGAAAGAATCCAATTGCTACGCCCTGGGGGATGACCGACCTTATCCTTATAAGTTTTAGCCGTTGTCAAAAACCCAACCAGCCCATCTGTCATAGAAATATCAATATACTGACCTTCACCAGTTTTATTCCGAGCATGCAGGGCCATAAGAATGCCTATTACTGCGTTCATAGATCCTCCCGCTATATCGGCAATCTGTACTCCGGGAATGACGGGCGGGCCTTGGACTTCTCCTATAAGATCAAGAACCCCCGCACGACTTAAGTAGTTAATATCATGCCCGGGTTCTTGGCTTAAAGGTCCGTCCTGACCATAACCTGTTATAGAACAATAGATAATTTTGGGATTGATGTTATAAAGGGTTTTATAATCAATTTTAAGCTTCTGAGCAATACCGGGTCGGAACCCTTCCAAAAAGACATCTGCATCTTTGACCATATTATAAAAAACTTCCCTGCCCTTTTGTTTTTTAAGATTCAAGGTCATGTGTTCTTTGTTTCTGTAAAGCGATTTAAAAAAACTTTTATCTGCTTTAAAGCGTTTGTCTTCTATGGCAGTCACATGAGCGCCGTGATCTGCCAAAATCATTGAACAATATGGACCGGGTAACAATCGTGAAAGATCCAACACCTTTATTCCTGATAATGCGCCTGAGCTTTGCATATTCTTTTACCTCCTGAAGTACTTAAAAAAAAACTTTATATAATCTAATCTTTAGTTCATCCAAACTATTTGAATGGGAATTTATCTATCTCAATTATCACCTTACTTACTATTAGGTAAGTTTTATTTACGAGTAAGTCAAGAAAACTTTCTATTGCATTTGATTTTTTTTGATTCCGCCCATTCGTCTAATTACGCTTTGCCCCAAACAAGCAAGTGTGCTACCGTCTATAAAGTAAATTGTGTTTACCGGTAAGTTCACATACGATTTGTGCCTACTTTTTATAGAATTAGAAATACAAATCGTTATTAAAAACTTTGTTAATAGTATCATTTAGGGAAAGTTGCATGACTGAGGTAAAAAAATTTAAAAGCCTTGATAAAAGTCTTAGAAAACAACTGATTATCGACACAGCAGTAAAAATATTCCACCTTAAAGGGTATCGAACTGCTACCCTTGATGATGTCGCCCATGACCTTGGATTAACCCGCCCAGCCATTTATCATTATGTGTCCTCTAAAGAAGATCTTTTATCTCAGATATATCTTCAAGCGCTTGGGAGTTTTTTTGACACCATTTATGAAATCAATAAAATGGATTTAACGCCGCCTGAAAAACTGCGGCTATATGTAAAACGTCATCTTAAAACAGTGGCCATTGAAAACTTATCAATGTTCACGGTCTTTTTTAGCGAAGAAAATCAATTGCCGGAAAACGATTTTCAAAACATCCGAAAAGAAAAGCTTAAATTTACAAAAGTAGTAGAGGACATTATTATTGAAGGTATGGATCAAGGTTATTTTCGTCAGATCAATTCTAAATTGTATGCCAATGCAATAATCGGAATGTGCAATTGGCTTTACATGTGGTACAAACCTGGAAAAAGCTCTTTTTCATCTGACCAGATAGTCGAGCAATTCACAACCTTAATAGAGGGCGGACTGTCCCTGAAAAATAATAAAAACAAGGGAGATATTCCTACAACTGCGGACCGGGACAAGAGTGCAATTTTAAAGGAATTAAAAGCAAGCCTTCGAAACACTGCAAATTTAGTGAAAGAATTAGAAAAATTTTCATAAAAATTTTCAGTATGGATATATTTGGAGTTGAATATGTTTAAAATATTTATGATTGGAATCGGAGGCTTTGCCGGATCAATCTGCCGGTTTATCATCACCGATTTATCTAACAAGCTATTCAATGATTCATTTTTTCCCTATGGAACCTTAACTGTTAATGTTATCGGATGTCTTTTAATTGGATTATTAGGTGGCTTATCTGAAACACGACACGTCTTCACTCCAGAAATTCGGGCAATGATTCTCATTGGTTTTTTAGGAGGATTTACAACTTTTTCCACATTTGGATATGAAATATTCACAGTTGCAAGAGATGCCCAACTCCTTTCTGCAATGACAAATCTTATACTTCACCTTATCCTTGGTTTCGGTTCTGTCTGGATTGGATTTTCTATATCCAAACTATTATAAAGGATTTCAAGTTTATAGTCCTTCCCCAAAAAGTACATTTTTTCAGGATCCCTATTGGTGAAACAGACAAAAAAGACACGCTTCTTTTTTTGGATTAAATAATCCAAAAAACAAGGGCACAAGAATTGGCAATGATTGAAGAAATAAGCATTCGATTCTATTGAACCCGTTCTCAATTTCGAGTAAACCCTTGAAATGATCGGCTGTCAGAGATATAAGAGTTTACAAAAAAACCTTGCTTAATAGGAAAATTAAATATGAATGATTTAAATACAGATACCCACCATTTTTCTGCTCAGGTTTATTATGAAGACACAGACCATTCAGGGGTAGTTTACCACGCAAACTATTTAAAATTTTTTGAACGGGCAAGGGAGGATATTATTGGCGTTGATGTGCTTGCCGACATGTGGCACAGTCAAGAAATCGGTTTTGCCGTCTATAAAATCAATTTAGGTTACCACGACGGTGCGGTTTTTGGAGATCTTCTCGACATTAAAACAACCTGGAAAAAAGAAGGGGATTACAGAGTTATTTTTTTTCATGAAGCCTGGCGGCCCAATGCAGCAAAACCCGCGGTCAGCTGCACACTTGAGCTTGTCTGTCTTGGGCCGAATAAAAAACTAATACCGATCCCAGATCTTAATTTTCTTAATTAGTATTTGAACAAAAGCTCACCGAAATGCAAGACTTTAGGTCTAACATTGAATAGCGTTCCCGGAATACATCAAAAAAAAGCTCTTTAACTTTTGCATAATCTATACTCATATTTTTAGTATTTAATTTATAAATACAGTTCACAAAATACATTGACAATATCTTTTTTCATTGACAATAAAAATCGTGCATTATATTCAATTAAAGTTGTATATTGCACAACGTAACCGTAGTATATTTTTGTATAAAATTAAAACAGCCCCCTAGTTTAGATTGGGAGTTGATATTTTTATTCGTTTAGTCGTTATGATTAATTGGTTTTAATCGCATCAAGGAGGTGCCCGTGAAAGACGAACAACAGTTGCTTGATAAGCAACAACAGAAAGCAGGGGTTTCCAGGAGGAACTTTCTGAAAACCGTTACTGGAACTGCTGCTGGAATCGGTATTTCTCAAATGTTCAACCCTGCCCTTGTAAAAGCTTTGGAAAAAGCCCTTGAAACCCATCCGGTTATCTGGATTCAGGGACAAGGTTGCACAGGCTGTTCAGTTTCTCTATTGAACACTGCTGAACCATCCATTGCAGATGTACTTCTTAAAGTTATCAGCCTTCAATTCCATCCCACTGTGATGGCCAGTGAAGGTGCCACAGCTTTAGAAAACATGTACAAAATTGCAGAGGCCTACAAAGGAAAATTTTCATTGGCCATTGAAGGTGCCATTCCAACCGCTGCGGATGGGAAATACTGCATCGTTGGAGAGCTTCACCACAAAGAAATCACTATGGTTGATGTCGTAAAAGATCTGGGTGCAAAAGCAGGAAGCGTCCTTTCTATTGGGACCTGTGCTGCATATGGTGGAATTCCAGCTGCAGAAGGAAATGTAACCGGTGCTACAGGTGTTATGGATTTCTTTAAAGCAAATGGAATTAAAACACCTACTGTTAATTTACCCGGTTGTCCTCCTCATCCTGACTGGATTGTAGGATCAATCGCTCATCTGTTAACCAAAGGTGTCCCAGAATTAGACGAGAACGGACGCCCGGTTGTTTTCTACGGTGAGAATATTCATGATAACTGCCCGCGTCTTGAAGAATATGACGCTGGCGAGCTATCTGGGAAACTCTCAGATGCAAAAGGCTGCCGTATGGATCTAGGTTGCAAAGGTCCGGATACATATGCTGACTGTTACAAACGCAAATGGAACTCCAGCATGAACTGGTGTGTAGACAATGCTGTCTGCATTGGGTGTGTTGAACCTGGATTTCCAGATGCATCATCACCTTTCTATGAACCCGCATAGCACAAATATCCGAAACTTTTTAAACCTGAGGAGGTTTTATTATGGCAGGTTGTAAACCACAAGCTTCACCGGCTGGAGCCGGAAAGAAGATCAAGGTTGCCATTGATCCTGTAACCAGGATTGAGGGTCACCTTAAAGTAGAAGTTGAAGTAAAAGACGGAGTTGTCGCTGATGCAAAAATATTTGGCGGCATGTTCCGTGGCTTTGAACAAATATTAATCGGCAGAGATCCAAGAGATGCTACCCAGATTACACAGAGAATCTGCGGCGTTTGCCCGACAGCTCATGCAAATGCATCTGCCCTGGCTCTTGATGATGCCTTTAATGTTAAACTTACTGATAATGGTAGAATTGCAAGAAACCTGATTTTGGGTGCCAATTACCTTCAATCTCATATCCTTCATTTCTATCATCTTGCAGCACTTGACTATGTCAATGGCCCTGATGTTGCCCCATTTATCCCAAGATACGCAAAAAATGATGTCCGTGTACCCAAAGACATCAACGATGTTGCTGTCGGCCAGTATCTTGAAGCCCTTGAAATGAGAAAAATCTGCCATGAAATGGTAGCACTTCTTGGTGGTAAAATGCCGCATGTTCAGGGTGTTGTTGTTGGTGGAACCACAGAAATTCCAACAAGAGAAGCGTTAAATGCTTATGCAAAACGGTTCAAAATAGTCAAAAAATTTGTCATGGAAAAATATGTCCCCATCGTTTACCTGCTGGCAGGCCCTTATGGTGATCTGCTCAAGACAGGCGGCGGATATAAGAACTGTGTATCCTGGGGTGTGTTCCCAATGGATAACAAAGGCAATACACTTCTGAAAAGAGGGGTATTTACTGACGGTAAAGATGCTAAAGTTGATCCTGCTCTTATTAAAGAATATGTAAAATATTCATACTTTGATAATGCAACAACAGGACTTAATCCTAGCAAGGGACAAACCAAACCTGATCCAAATAAAAAAGGCGCATATAGTTTTATTAAAGCACCTCGCTACAATGGAAGACCCCATGAAGGCGGTCCATTAGCAAGAATGTGGGTCACCAATCCTGAACTGTCTAAGATTGGTCAGGAAAAACTGGGTGTTAAAAACCTGCGCGACATTGGGGATGCTGCATTCTCAATTCTTGGAAGACATGTTGCAAGAGCAGAAGAAACTGCTATGGTTGCTGATGCTGTCGAGCAATGGCTGTCGGAAGCAAAACCAGGAAAAGAAACGTTTGTTCCTGCACCGATTCCTAATTCTGCAGAAGGTCTTGGAATGACAGAAGCACCTCGTGGTGCTCTACTGCATTATGTTGACATTAAAGACAAAAAAATTGCAAATTATCAGATTACTTCAGCCACCATCTGGAACGCAAACCCGATGGATGATATGGGCCAAAGAGGACCCATGGAGCAAGCACTGATTGGTGTTCCTGTTCCTGATCCTGAAAACCCGGTGAATGTGGGGCGTTTGATCCGCTCCTTTGACCCCTGACTGGGTTGTGCCGTCCACGTGCTGGACGCAGACACTGGTAAAGAAATTAAAGTGGAAATTCCATTATAATTTAAATAAAATCTTTACTTAGAATTTAAGAGGGGATGATTTTTTTCATCCCCTCTTTTTCTTGCATCAACATATTTTTTTTGTTATCAACTTTATTTTAAGAATTGCAATTAGTGCCTGACCAAAAACCCTGTATTTGAGCAAAAAGTTGCAGCAACGTAGCAGATGGGTGAGTTTTTTCTCAAATACTAATTAAACGGATAATTCAATGAAAAAACTTTTAGTCTTGGGAGTTGGCAATATTTTAATGATGGATGAAGGCATTGGTGTTCATGCTGTTCATGAATTCTGGAAAGAAAAAGAACATTGGGATGAAACCAAAGTTGATTTTATTGATGGAGGGACCTTTACCCAGGATATTTTCTTTTTATTTGAAAAATATGAAAAGCTTCTGGTCTTAGATGTCGTAAGAGCCGAACATGAGCCAGGCACTATATACAGCCTTGATGAAGATGAGCTGGTACAAAATAAAAAGCAGGTATTATCGCTTCATGACGTAGATCTTCTCGATTCGCTTGATATGGCTGAAATGAGAGGCCACAGACCTTCCCTAAAAATAGTGGGTATTGAACCTGAAAAAATTAATTGGGGTTTGGAAATGACCCCAACCCTTACTAAAGCCTTTCCGTCTTTCATGAAAGTAGCCAAAAAACATATTAAAAAACTTCTGGTATAAATAGAATCAATCCAAAACAAAGAAGAATTAATTTATTATAATTGCCATATTACTCAGGTGCAAATTCTTAGTTCATCAACAGACGCCTGTATTTTTTTGAATTACCTTAGGTACTTTGATCATTATTCAAAGGCATCTCATATTCGATATGACTTGAAAAAAAAATCATCGTCATGGTATTAAAGGATAATATGAAACAAAAAAATGAATTAATTTTGCAATCCTTGAAGCAACCCTATATGCACCTTTCCCCCGGGCTTTTTCCCCTGGCAAACAGGTTTCATAATGTCCAGAATCAATATGACAAAAATTAAACACGAATCGGATATTCGTGGTGCTGGAAATTTAGCGATTGATGCTATTACCGGCATTACCGACCTGGTAGAAGCTATGCATCATAAAATTGTCAGTGTCGGTGGAATACTTGGCAGACCGAATCAAACTCGGACAACAGGCATCACAGGAATGGTTTACCGTAACATCCGTACCGTATCCGGGTTGGTAGGAAATGGCATTGATTTATTGCTTAAACAATTCTCATCACTACTCGGAGAAAAATGTTCATCACCAGAACGAGAAGTGGTTCTGGCTGCATTAAATGGAGTTTTGGGTGATCACCTTGCATTGCGGAACAATCCACTTGCCATCCCAATGCAATTTCGCCGAAATGGGGTTCCATTAGCCATTGATGATCAATTTTTTGACAAAGCAGTTCAACAATCCAATGGTAAAATTGTCTTGATGGTGCACGGGTCCTGTATGAATGATTTGCAATGGAACAGCCAAGGGCATGACCATGGAGGAGCGCTTGCCCGCGATCGAGGTTACCTTCCGGTTTATCTGCATTATAATACGGGTCTTCATATTTCCCAAAATGGTCGAGAATTTGCTGACCTGATTGAAGTTCTCTTGAATCAATTACCACAGTCAGCAGAACTCGTAATCATTGCTCACAGTATGGGCGGTCTCGTTTCACGAAGCGCCTGCCATTACGGGAAGGCTGCCGGTCATTCCTGGTTAAATCATCTGCAAAAAATCGTATTTCTCGGCACACCGCATCATGGTGCGCCTTGGGAGCGCGCTGGCAACTGGATCGACACCATCTTAGAAATAAGCCCATACAGTGCTCCTTTTTCTCGCCTTGGAAAAATCCGAAGCGCAGGAATTACAGATCTGCGTTATGGCAATATATTGGATGAAGACTGGACAGGACGAGACCGTTTTGAATGTTCAGGAGATCACCGAAGCCCTGTACCTCTACCGGATGACTTGCAGTGCTATACAATAGCCGCAACGACCAGTAATAATTTGACCACGCTTAGTGATCAGCTTGCCGGAGACGGACTGGTAACAATAAACAGTGCTTTAGGGCGTCATAAAAATGATGACTTAAATCTTTTATTTCCAGAGACTCATCAGTGGATAGCCCGTGATATGAACCATATGGACTTGCTGAATCAACCTGAAGTATATGAGACCATTAAAAAAATGGCTGGAAAGTGGAGACCTTTGAATAATGTCTCTATAGCAGCTGCCAAAAAGAGTTCCCAATTCAACCAATGGTCAAAGAGGGTGTGCTTTTCACTAATTTTTAACGGTCGTTGTGTCCGTTAAAAATTGGAAATAAGCAATTTCAAGGTGTCCTACCGCCTGAAGGAATTAAATGCGTGGAAATTTTTACCACACACACTACCTGGGCCATACTCCTTTATACATTTCAGGATAAAGGGACATATTTATGAGAACGGGTATAAACTCAATAGAATATTGCATAAATTAAAAAAAATTTAAGTTAACAGATTCTAGGCAGTTGCTCTCCGGTTAACATATCAACAATTCTTGACCCGCCAATAGCAGTTTGTAAAAAAACTTTACCCGGAGTTTCATCAATCACTTCGCCAATAATGACTGCATCTTTTCCAAACTCGTCTTGCTGGATAATTTCAAGTGCTTTTTGAGCATCCTCTGGCTTCACAAAGGCTATCAATTTACCTTCATTGGCAATATATAAAGGATCAAATCCCAATAGCTCACAGGTGCCCTGAACCGCACCCCTTATGGGCAAAGACTGCTCATCTATTTTAATACCCACCTGTGATTGTACGGCAATCTCATTCAGGGTGGTGCCAAGCCCTCCTCTTGTGGGGTCACGAAGCACATGGACATCGCAGTCAGATTGAACAATAGACTGAACCATGTGGTTTAACGGGGCAGAATCAGTTTTGATATCAGAATCAAATTTTAAACCTTCTCTTGAACTTAAGACTGTAATCCCGTGGTCTGCGATCGTACCACTGACAATAATTTTATCACCAGGCTTTGCATTATGCCCAGACACTTCTACATTGTCAGGGATTACACCAATACCGGATGTATTGATAAAAATCTTGTCTGCCTTTCCCCTGGGTACTACCTTGGTGTCACCAGTTACAATTTTGACCCCTGCTTTTTTTGCAGCAGTTGCCATGGTTTCAAGTATCGATTTTAAATCTTTTATTGATAGACCTTCTTCTATGATGAGGCCGACACTGATAAACTTTGGTATGGCTCCGCACATGGAGATATCATTAATCGTTCCATTCACTGCCAAATCACCAATATTTCCACCGGGGAAAAAAATAGGGTCTACCACATAGGAATCTGTTGAAAATGCTAGTTTTGCTCCATCAATATCCAGCGTTGCCCCATCATCCTGTTTGGATAATTCAGGATTTTCAAACAAAGGTAAAATTATATCGGAAAACATTGAATGGGATACTTTCCCGCCAGAGCCGTGGTCTAATAATATTTTTTCTTCAGTCATCTTTTGTCCTGTTCTTTTTATCTAACTATATCTGTAAAATGCCGCACAAGATCCTTCAGTTGAGACCATACAAGGTCCAACCGGTGTCATCGGCGTACATTTTTTCTTATAAAGTGCACATTGTTCAGGCGTTTTCAAACCCATTAAAATTTCCCCGCAAGCACATCCTTTTGGTTCTGGTACTTCAGGCATATCCATCCCAAATTTAATGGCAGCATCAAAGACTTGATACTCTTTTTTCAATCCCATACCACTTAAAGGTATTTCTCCGATCCCGCGCCAGAAGGCATTACATACCTCAAAAACCTGATTCATTATCTGCTGCGCCTTTACATTCCCCTGGTCAGAGACGGCCCGGGGATATGCATTTTCAAGGGCAGGTTTTCCTATCTCATTTTGCTCAATTAAAAGCAAGATCGCTTTTAAAATATCAATGGGTTCAAACCCTGAAATCACAGATGGCACATCATATTTTTCAAAAGTATCTCTGTAAGCATTGGTCCCCGTTATGACTGAAACATGCCCTGGAAGGATAAAACCATCTATCTCAACCCCTTTGGTAACCATTAAAGCGGCAAGTGCCGGAGGGGTGAGTTTATTGGCGGAATATATAGAAAAATTATCTATTTTTGCTTCGATTCCCATGAGAATACTGGCTGCAATAGTCGGAATGGTTGTCTCAAATCCCACTGCACAAAACACAACCTCTTTATCTATGTTATCTTTGGCAATGTTAATGGCATCAAAGACCGAATAAACAATTCTAACATCAGCGCCTGATGCTTTTTCCTTGGCAAGGGTTGAACTTGATCCAGGTACCTTCATCAAGTCCCCAAAGGTTGTCACAATCACATTTTTAACTCTTGCAAACTCTACAAAAGCATCAATATCCTTTTGAGCGGTCACACACACGGGACAACCCGGCCCCGAAAGCAGTGTGATACCTTCTGGTATAACACTTCTGATACCATGCTTAAAAATAGACATGGTATGTGTTCCACAGACTTCCATCAGCCTTAATTTTCTTTTGCTGACCCCATGAATTTTTTTTATAAGATCTCTAGCAAGGGTCGCATCTCTGTATTCTTCAATATATTTTAATGCCATATATCTAATTTCCCTCCAAAGCGGCAGCAATCACTACCTGACCGAATGAGATTCCACCATCTCCGGTTGGAACCTTCTTGTGTGTATATACCTTAAGATTATTTTCTTCAAGGGTCCTGATCATGGTGTTCAGTATAATATCATTATTAAATACTCCCCCTGAAAGGACTACTTTTTTAATCTGTGTGTCTTTACTAACCTTTATGGTTGTATCTAAAAAAGCCTGGGCCAGAGCAAGATGGAATTTCAAACTGATCTTGGAAAGGGATATATTTTGTTTTAAATCCTCTACAATCTGACGGATGCAAACCATCATATCAATTTGAAACAAACTTTCTTTATCTTTAACTTTTTCTTTAACGATGTCAAACCCATAAGCATCTTCGTCCAGACACGGGTTTTCGTTCAGGCACAAGCTATCACTTGCTATTGCTTCAAGCTCCATTGCTGCCTGGCTTTCGTGAGAAATAATATGTCGGATGCAAAGAAGAGAAGAAATGGCATCAAACAATCTTCCTGCGCTGGATGTCAATGGAGAGTTCAAGTTCTTTTCCATCATCTGAGTAATAAAGGAGAGCTTTTCTTTTTCCATTTCTATAATATAAGGAATATCCAAACTTAAAAAATTATTTCCAAACGCCTGATAAAGGACAGATGCGGCCATGCGCCAGGGTTCAAGAACAGCAGCATCCCCCCCTGGCATCTTGATATATGATAAATGTGCTTTCCTTAAGAATGCCTTTTGCGTACATAAAAGGATTTCACCGCCCCAGATATGGCTATCTGTCCCATACCCTGTGCCATCAAGGGTTATAGCAATAACATCTTCATCAACATCATTTTCTGCCATACAGGCCACTGCATGTGCATGGTGATGCTGAACTGCCACCTTTTTTACATTATCTTGCGCCCTGGCATAATCTGTACTCATATAGCCCGGGTGCATATCATGGGCAATAATCTGTGGTTGAATGTCAAAAATTTGTTTTAAATGTTCAATACTATTTTGATAAAAATCATACGCTTTTATATTATCCAGGTCTCCGATATGCTGGCTTAAAAACACATCATTATTCCGGGTCAGACAAATCGTATTTTTAAGCCCTGCCCCACATCCCAGAATTTTCGGCATTTTTTTCTTTAAAACAACAGGCAACGGTGCATAACCTCTTGAACGTCGAATAAATCTTGGTTCCCCTGCCTGGACTTTTGCAATAGAATCATCTGCCCTGAAATAAATATCCCTGTTGTGCAATAAAAAATAATCTGCCATATGAGAGAATGCATCCAATGCATCATCATTATCTATGGAAAGCGGTTCTCCAGATCTGTTGCCACTGGTCATCACAAGAACTTTGGGCCCTTTTTCTAGTAAGAGATAATGCACTGGTGTATACGGCAGCATGATTCCAAGACGTTTATTTAAGGGGGAAACATCCTGCCCAAGCCCTTTGACAACACCATCCTGAATCTGTTTCTTGTTCAATAAAACAATGGGTCTATGATAGGACTCTAACAATTGCTGTTCTTCAAGGCTGACATGAACATGATCAAATAAAACAGATGCTGATTGGGCCATCAAAGCAAAGGGTTTATGCGGACGCACTTTTTTTTCTCGTAAGGTTTTAACCGTATTATTGTTGGACGCATCACAGGCAAGATGGAATCCGCCAAGTCCTTTCACTGCTACAATTTTACCCTGGGTTAAATATGTTGCGGCAAGAAGGATGGCTTCTTTTGAATCTGAAGCAATAGTGTTGCCTTTATTATCTGTTAAAAAAACGGTTGGGCCGCATTCCGGGCAGGCATTCGGCTGGGCATGAAATCTTCTATTTAAGGGATCATCATATTCAGTTTGACAGGCCTTACACATTTTAAAATGTTTCATGGATGTTTTAGGCCGGTCATAAGGGATATCTTCAATAATGGTAAATCTGGGACCACAATTGGTACAATTAATAAACGGATATTCATACCGCCTGTCCTGGGAGTTTTCCATTTCAGACAGACAATCAGGACAGATGGTTACATCAGGAGAAATTAAAGTGGTTCGACTGTTTGAAGTTTTGCTCTTCACAATTTGAAACGATGTAAACTGTTTAACTTCAACATCTTTTGTTTTAATACGAGTCACTGAAGCTAATAACGGACTTTTATGATAAATATCATTGATAAATCCTTTAATATTTTTATCAGTTCCCTGAACTATGGCAAGTACACCGTTTGATGTATTGGAGACCTCTCCTTTAAGTTTATATTTTTTAGCCGACACAAATAAAAAAGGCCGGAAACCAACCCCTTGAACAACTCCGCTGATTTCGAGCCTTTTTGCAGCTAATGAAACTATCATAAAAACTTATAAATGGTCGTTCAGGCCATTGACCTGTTGGGCTTCAGCAGCCATGATATCGCGCATGTCCTGCAAGGTCGTAAGGGCAGCTTTCTCATCAACCTTACTGATAGCAAATCCTGCATGAACAATAACATAATCCCCAATTTTTGCATCATCAAGAAGCATGATGCTGGTTTCCCGAATAACGCCATCCACATCCACTTTAGCGACTGTATCATTGATTTCAATAATTTTTGATGGAACTGCTAAACACATATCTGCCACCTGCCCTTTTTTTAAATAATAAAAGATTAATATAACACAAGATTTCTTTTGGGCAATATTTATTTCATTGTTTGCTTATGAACTTATTCAATCACATCTTTATTTTTTAGTAATTGATTAATCGCATTAACATAAACCTTATTTTGACAGGGTTTGGAAAGATAATCGATATTCTGGTGTTGTTTCAATTTATTGATTGACTCTAAAAACTCAAGGTTGCCTGAAATAAATAGTATGGGAGTTGATTCGTCTATTGCTTTTATCCTTTTATATACATCCATCCCGTTAATTTTCCCTGGAAGCTGATAATCCAGACTCACCAGATCATATTTGTTCTTTTTAAATAATTCAATTGCCATTTGCCCGTTCCTGGCAAGGTCAACCTTATGGAAACAGGGTTCTCGCGTCAATATTCGATACTGAACATCAGAAATTGCAGACTCATCTTCTACCAAGAGGATATCTTTCCTTGTTATTAATTGGAGTTCAACAAGCTCAATCTTTTCTAATTTTGACAACTCTTTTTTAATAATAGGAAGTCGAATGAAAAATGTTGTGCCAATATTGACCGCTGATTTAACCAGGATCACTCCCTGATGCTGCTCTATATATTTTTTTACATTAGACATACCATATCCGGTTCCTTTGATATCCTTTGAATAAGAACTTGTCAGGTCATTACTTCCTTTTAATGTAAAAGACGGTTCAAAAATATCCAATATATTCTCTTGAGGGATCCCACACCCATTATCTTCTATTTCGAAAGAAATCAGGTCCCCTTGATAAGACGTTTTGATAATTATCTTTGGATTTTGAACTTTACTTAACGCATGAATCGAATTCTGCATGAGGTTAAGCAAAGCATGTTCTATCATCCCCTGATCAGCAATCAAATCTGGAAGATCGGGCACAAATTCTTTGATCAGTTCAATTCCCTCCAGATCTTTTTTTAACAGATTGATGACAAGATCTATCACATCGTTGAGTTTAAAGAATTCATATTTAGGTTCCTGGGTTTTTGCAAAGGCTGTTAAATTTTTCGTTAAATTTTTTCCCCGGATGGTTTGACCATATATAAGCTCTAATGTTTCTTTAATTTGTTCATCACTGCAGTCCAAAAGAGCGATCTCGGCGTTGCCCATAATTACACCCAACAAATTGTTAAAATCATGGGCCATTTTTCCGGCAACCTGCCCCACCAAGGCATGCTTTTCTTGTTCTGCCGCAAGAAGATTTACCCTGATCCTTTCTTTTTCTGCAAGTTTCCGATCTGTGATATCGAGGATTACACTCACCCAGCAGAGTGTGTCGTCGATATCTATTGTTTCTGCTGACCATAAATAATCACGAATTTTTCCATTTTTCATCCTAAATTGAATAGGGTAATCTTTGAGTCTGCCTTTCCTATAAAACTCATTTAAAACTTTTTTCCTACCATCTGGATTCAAATACAAACCAAAATCAAATCCAGTATGTCCAATAACCTCCTGCCTGTCATATCCCGAATTTTTAAAAAACATATCGTTGGCTTCAATGATAGTGCCATCATCGACCATTGATAACATACTCCAACAAGGTGTTGCCTGGAACAGTTTTGTAAATTTATCTTCAGTCGTTTCCAGTTTTTCTTCTGCTAATTTTCGTTCAGTAATATCTCTCCAGGTTGTATGAATAACCTGGTTGCCTTTTTCTGTTGAAATTGCTGTTAACAATACTTCCACTGGAAAGACTTCTCCATTTGCTCTGATATGATCCCATTCAAATCTATGACTTCCTTTTTCAAGAGCAATCTCTATCATTTCGACTACTTTATTAAAAGAATTTCTCCCGTCAGACTGTGTTTTTGGAGACAGTTCAGACGGATGAGTTTCAAGCAATTGTTCTTTATTTTTATACCCTAACATATCTACGGTTGCGGGATTGCAATCAATAAATATTTGATTTTTAATAATCAGAATAGCATCTTTGGATTTTTCGAATAATGTTCGATATCTTTCTTCGCTTTTAAGCAGTTTTTCTTGGGCTTGCTTTCGTTCAATAGCAACTACGATATGGTCAGATACTGAGGCCAAAAGACTTAAATCTTTTTTTGTATAACATTGCGGGTCGGTATAGTTTTGTACAGCAATAACGCCTATAATCTGGTGTCTTACCTTTAATGGAACCCCCATCCAGATAACGGGTACCGGTCCCCACACTCCATTTTTTGATGATCTTTTTGACAATACCTCTTCTTTTAATAATAAGGGTTCTCCTTTTTGAACTACCAGACCGGTTAAAGAGTCGTTGGTATCAAAGTCAATCTTTGGTTCAAAATCATTGTCTTCAACATCGACGTAATAAGGAAAATAGATTTTTTTTTTCGCAGCGTCTACAATTGCTATGAAAAAATTAGTGGCATCCATTACCCTGTCCAGGGAATGATGGATTGCACCATAAAGATCATCCAGACTTGATGTTGTGTTTACTGCATTCGCGATATCAAAAAGCATTTGTGTAACTTTTTTTTCGCGCCGGACTTCATCATTCTTGATTTCTTTATTTTCTCTATCCATTTGTTTTACTCTAACTTACTATTTTTTTTGATCATTCTATCGATTTTTCATCGCTGTAAGATCCTTATCAACCCATTTAAAAAAAAGCAACACTAATATACCAGCCTCAGCAATTATAAGTGAAAAATATTTATTTACCCGAACCATGGTGTCAGATGCCCGTTCCATCCTGCTCATCTGGCCTTCGCTGGTTTGAGCAGCTTAACAAGGTCTAAACGCGTTCCATTAAACCTCGAAAACTGCATTTTGGTCCTCATACAGCTTGTCGTTCTTAACATGCCACTTCATCAAGACCTTGTAACAAGCTGCTCCAAAGGCTTCATGCAAGGAAAGCAGGACTCCACTGGAAGATCCAGGACTTCTATCATATAGCAGTTCTAATAAATATGTGGATTTACAGGAAAGTCTGGGGTGCTTTCTATGTCCTGAAACATCTTGATTATAGCCAAAAGTCAACGCCTAAATATTTAATCAAAATTAGAAATGGTATCATTGATACTCTGGATACTTTATTGAAGTTAACCATAGGACTATTCTTGAGTCCAAGAAGGGGACTTTTATGTATTACGTAGGAATAAAAAAGCAGAACCAAATTAATGACCCTGCCTTATTTTTGTAATTTGTCTATGTTGTTATTTATTAATTTTACGCCTGTATCCCACTAAACCAATAAGGCCG
>JAAEKY010000694.1 GCA_024227235.1 Desulfobacteraceae bacterium
CATTGCTCTCACGTGAATAAGAACTCGACTCTTATTCAAAGTCTTAGGAACTTCCACATCGTATTCAAAAGGAATCATTTTCATTGGACAAAAGTCTGAGATTTGCTTCATCTTCGGTAATATAGAATAGACATCTTTGTTGTTATGAAAAACTTCAACTTTTTCTAAAACAAAACAATCACTAGGATTGTACCCTTTAAGCTTTACAGTTCTAGAACCGTGAGACTTTTCAATATAATCAACTCTTGCATAAACACTTTCGTCTACTGCATCACTTGTACTTTCGTTAACAGTTAAAACTCCATCCTTCGCAAATACAGTTTTCCCATTAACGTTGATCTTGTAATTACCTTTATCAAGAACACCAAGGCTAACAGTCTCTAAAAATGGAACAACCATCTCAGGACAAAAAGGATTACTTTCATGATAGCTTAATGCCGTCACTTTAATATCTATAGTGTTACCTTTTATCGTCACTTTTTTCATTGGTGTTTTATGACATAAGTTTGGAAGTTGACCTTCAACAATAACTTCAACATTATCGTTAGAATCAAACCCCTCTGGACTAAAAATGTTTTGAATAGGTACAAGTGTTTCAACAGGTGTTCCTGCGTTTACAAAAAGACCAAAAATCATAATAGAAATCGCTTTGTTCATTGCTCTCATATTGTCCTCCAATATTTGTGTGTAAGCGTAAAAAAACGTTTATATCTCTATCAAAAACCCCTCGTCTATAAAAAAAATAGATTTATTTTAAAAGGTACCAGGCTAAATTCAAACAATTAGTGCAACTTTTTTCTTATAGTACACCTCATAAGGCGTTTGATAGTCAAACATCTTAAGAGGTGTATTGTTTATATAATTTTCTATCTCTTTAACTCTTTTGTCAGTCATTCCTTCCAGGTCTGTCGTTCTTTTAATTAGTCTTCTTAATGACCCGATAACATTTTCTACAGAGCCTCTTTGATTTGGCTTCATCGGATCACAATAATAAATGGGATAACTTGATAAATGTGGTCTTCTAAACTCGGTTCCATTATCATTTGTAATTGTTAACACCTTATCTTTTTCTAAAGCTTTTCTTGTAATTTCATGAACGTCTTTAGCTCTAGTCGTAAGCATCTTTTCTAGCCTAATTAAACGCGACTTTCTTTCAAGGCAAACCAGAAGCTGCTTACGATTTGCTCCATACATTCCATCTCGTTCCCAATGTCCAAATCGACTTCTATTGTCTGCAGATTTAGGTCTAACACTGATATTATTAAGCTTCTCAGACCTAATAGAAGCTTGTCTACGTCGTCCTATCCCCCTTTTCTTACCAAAGCGAAGTAACTCTTTGTATTCACTATTTTCATATATGAAACTGTAAATAGTTTGGTGACTAATAGAACCAAACCTTTCTCTTTTGAAACGACCTGCTATTTTCTCTGGACTCCATCCCTGAGAAAGTTTTTCAATAATGATACTTTTATATGTACTGTGAATAATCTTTTTTCGCCCTTTACTTTTACTACGCTTCACTGACTTATAATGAGCAAGTCTTGGATTATAAACTGCATTATAAAGGCTGGTATTCTCATCAGAGTTTCTTTTCAACTCACGATAAATAGTTGATTTATCGAAGCCTAGTTCTGTAGCTATTTCAAAAACTTTAAAACCTCTTTTCAACATGGCAGAAATCTGGCATCTATCTTCATAAGACACCCTTGAGTACTTTTTCATGGTACAACTCCTATTTAAGTTTTTTGGCGATTATTTATTTAGAACAAGGGTGTTCTTTATTCAACCGCGGAGTTGCACTAGAAGTTGGAATCTGGCCAGCAGACTTGTTCACTACTAAGAGCAGCATTCGTTTTTAAAGTGAAACTTATATCATTATAAATAATATACTCATGACTAATAGTTTTCTTCTTGTCATTAAAAGATATGCCAAGAAGAAAACTAATTAGACAAAATCAATTCCCTTATCATGTTACGTCTCGTTCCAGGAACCAAGAATGGTACAAGTTGGAGTTAAGTACAGTATGGTGTTGTTGTCTTGAAAGCTTGAAGATTGCCAAAGAAAAGCACCCATGCTCGTTGCACTCTTTTGTCTTAATGAATAATCATTATCATCTTATTCTTACACCAAGAGATGGGCAGATTGATCAGTTCATGTATGAGTTTAATAAGAATTTAAGTTTAAAAATTAGAGAAAGATCAAG
>JAAEKY010000695.1 GCA_024227235.1 Desulfobacteraceae bacterium
ATATCGAGTGTACTGACATCCAGGGCATTATTTTGGATGAATTCGCGCCTTGGCTCTACTTGATCTCCCATGAGAACAGTAAATATTTCATCTGAATCCATAGCGTCTTCCACTTGTACTTTCATCAGCAAACGCTTGCTCGGGTTCATTGTGGTCTCCCATAATTGATCCGGATTCATCTCACCCAAACCTTTATAGCGTTGCACATGAATGCCCTTTTTTCCTTCTCCCACAAGAAAATCGAGTAAATCCCGTCTATTTTCCAGTTGATTTTGAACATTGTCCGCCTCTCCACTAAGAATGATGTATGGTGGTTGATTATAAGGCAGTATGTTTTTTCCGGCCATCAAACATTTCTGATATTCTGAAGAGTATATCAATCCCGGTCCAATTCTAATTGGCTGGAATTGTTTTCCTAACCGCTTGGATTTAGAAATATTAATTTCATAAAGTTGGCGTTCTTCATTCCAAAGGGGCTCAGCGCTGATATAGCCATTATTTTCTAATAATTCTTTCAGATGATCAACTTTGCTCTTTTCCTTAAGGAATTTTTTATCCTCAACATTTTCATTTATTAATGTCTCTACAACATCAAAAGGGACACCTTGGTTTTCAAGCCTGTCCAAATAAGTAAAGTATGTAGATAAATCACATACAAACAAATATAATTTATGATTACTCAACACTTCATCGCTTGGCCCAAAGCGAACTTTTATTTTTTCACACACTTTTTTAAGAATGAAATCGTTATAAGCTGTTTCGTCTTTCATATATTTTTCGTTTTTTCCCTTACCAACTTTAAACAATGGCGGTTGCGCGATATATAAAAAACCATTGGATATAATTTCAGGCATTTGTCTGTAAAAAAAGGTTAATAACAATGTGCGAATATGGGAACCATCCACATCGGCATCTGTCATTATGATTACTTTTTTATAACGAATTTTATCAATATCGTACTCTTCTTGACCGACCCCGGTACCCAATGCGGTAATAATATTTTTAATTTCTTCACTGCGCAAAATTTTATCAAAACGGGCTTTTTCTACGTTGAGAATTTTCCCCTTGAGAGGTAAAATAGCCTGGAATTTTCGGTCCCGGCCTTGTTTGGCCGAACCACCGGCCGAGTCGCCCTCCACTATAAACAACTCTCTTTGTTCAGGATCCGAATTTTGGCATTCTGCTAATTTTCCGGGCAACGTGGAATCAATTAAAGCGCCTTTTTTTCGAGCCATATCCCTTGCACGCTTGGCCGCATCCCTGGCTCGAGCCGCATCCACAGCCTTGGCTATTATCTTTTTTGCAACGGCTGGATTTTCTTCCAAAAAAATATTTAAACGTTCGTTTACCAGCGATTCAACCAGTCCTTTAACTTCACTATTCCCCAATTTGGTTTTGGTTTGCCCCTCAAATTGAGGTGATTTCATCCGAACACTGATAATGGCCGTCAAACCTTCACGCACATCATCTCCACTGATTTTTTCAGTCAGATTTTTGGGCAGTTTCCCATTTGCAGCATATTGGTTCAGGGTTCGCGTCAAACCGGCTTTAAATCCAATTAAATGGAATCCACCCTCTAAAGTATTAATATTATTTGCAAATGAAAAAATTTTTTCTTTAAAAGTATCGTTGTATTGGATGGAAATTTCTATTTGTACGTCGTTCCGTTGCCCTTCTATAAATATAGGCTTGTGTGTTGGTGTGTGACGGCGATTTAAATATTCCACAAAGGAAACAATACCACCTTCATAAAAATATTCATCTTTTTTATCCGCGCGCTCATCTTCAAAAAAAATACGTACGCCTCTGTTTAAAAAGGCCAATTCTCTGAGCCGCCGTGCTAAAATATCAAATTTGAATTCAATGGTATTAAAAATTGTGTCATCCGGTAAAAAATGAATTTTTGTTCCATTTTTCTCAGTTTGACCTATAATGGCCAATTCACTGGTTTTAATCCCTTTTTTAAAAGTCTGGTAGTGTATCTTACCATTTTGATAGATTTCGGCTTCAAACCGTGCAGATAGTGCATTTACCACCGACACACCCACACCGTGCAGGCCGCCTGATACTTTATAGCTGTCGTTGTCGAATTTTCCACCAGCATGCAATTTGGTTAAAACAACTTCCACCGCCGGAACATTTTCAGTCCTGTGAATCCCAACCGGAATACCACGTCCATCATCTTCCACGCTGACACTGTTATCAGAATGGACAAATACTTTAATTATATTACAATGACCGGCCATAGCCTCATCAATGCTGTTGTCCACAACCTCATACACCAAGTGATGAAGCCCGGCCACATCCACATTACCTATGTACATGGAAGGTCTCAGCCGAACCGGTTCAAGTCCCTCTAAAACATCAATACTACTGGCATCGTAAGTTTTTTCCATTATACTCTCATCGGCATTATTGCGCTTGTATAGGATTTATCTTCAGTCCCTTCAATCAAACAGGGTCTGTCTTCACTAACAATATTAATTATAAGTTTTTTATCATCAATATTGTTCACGGCATCAATGAAAAATTTAGGATTGAAGGCGGCCTCGATCACTTCACCATTGTACTCAATGCCCATATCTTCTTTAGACTCGCCGATGTCCGGATTGGTTGCTTTAATAACCAATTCATCGGCCTTAAATTTAAATATGGCGGCCCTATAACTGTCATTACATAAAATGGACATACGTTTGAGCATGTTGGTAAAGCGCTCTTTATCTACCTCGATGCGGAACCCTTCCTCGCGAAATAAAATTTCTTCGTATTTGGGATAATTGCCTTCCAGCATACGAATATAAAGCGTTTCAAATTCACTTTTAACAATAAAATAGCTACCTTGGATGCCTACCCGAACCGCACCGCCGGACCCTAAAAATTTACTTATTTCATGCAAACCTTTTTTTGGAACCAGCACACTATCACCAACCGGAATGTCTTTATCTTCCGATTGTTTCAAATCATACTTGGATAAACGGCTCCCATCAGTGGACAACATCCGAATAACAAAAGGTTTTGATTCTGTCAGCCTTTCAAAATAGGCACCATTGATATGGGGTTTTTTATCTTCACCAATACCGCTGATACTTACAGTCTTATCTATCATTTTTTTAAAGTCAGTAGACCCCACTTCAAAAAAATCAACTGCTTCAAAGGTGGGTGTATTCGGAAAATCATCCGGATTCATTCCCTTTAAATGATATTGAACTTTTTGGTTACCTATATCGATGAATCGATTCTCTTTTTCCTCAATTAATATTTCAGAACTTGGGAATTCCCGAACTATTTCATATAATTTACGGGCGCTTATAGAAATAACTCCCGAAATTTCAACAGAAGCTGGAAAGCTCCCTTCATAACCGGTTTCCAGATCCGTGGCAATCAGATGAATTCCTTTTTCAGATGAACTGATGTTTATACATTCGGTAATAGCCAGACTGCTGCGCCTGCCGGTCAAACCCTGAATCTTGGCCAGAACATCAACAATGTCGTTTTTTTGAACTATAAATTTCATTTTACCATCCCTATTTATTTTATAGTTAAAGTTAAATAATAGTTAATAGGGGCTGTCTAAATGTTAATAAATTAAATAAAATAATGAAATTATGATGAAAATAAAATTCATCCTTGTTTATAAGAAAGTTTATAAGTTACTGAAAAAATCCAAGTTGTAGACACCTTTTTAAAAGAGGTTCATAATTGAACAATTATAAACATTTCATTCAATCGTTTTTATACTCATTATTATAAATTATCGGATTGGATCCATTTTTTCATATTATCTGTGGTTTGCTTCCATTTTTGGGACAACCTTAGTTTAATAAACCGGCGATATAGTTGATCAATGAATTGAAACGGTTTTTCATAAAGATAGAGTTTTTCCAAAACCAGACCTTCCATATCATCACTGTTTTCAGCGGCACCGGTTTCAGGCAGTTTTATACTTGAAAAATTTAAACTTTCCCCTTTTAGGGAAAATTGCCACTGGACAGACCCGCTTTTATATATAAGGTTGATATCCGTTACAGCAGCCCCTTTGCGTAGTGCCAGCAATCCTTCTTCCAAGCCAACGGTATCGCCTTTAATGGTAATGGTTTCCATTCCATTGGCCCATCTATTTTCAAGAACCATGCGATTGCCGATTTCCAATCCACGGGCTTCATTGTCACATTGCAGGATGGTTTGTTCATCGTTTTCGATTAAAAACCAGATCCAGGTAAGGAATTCATTTCCTAAAAAACGGTAATTATTATAGGCTACGGCGATATCAAGCATTTTATATAATTAAGTGTTTTGTCGGTTGGCTGATAATTTGGTCAATGCATCCAGATTGCTGGGGGATAAGTCTTTATCCAAGGCAGCCATGGTATAAGGAATACATCGGACAAGACTCACACCGAACGATTTAATAAACAGGTTTTCCAACTCTTCATTGGCGCTTTTAAGGTTCGAGAAAAACCATAATTCCCCGATTTCATACTGCCACACCACGTCATACACATTCGGTGTGGATGGCATTTTGAGGTTCAACATATTAAGGACATGGTCTTTTATAATTTTTTTTTCATTGGCAGATAAAAAATCACGTCCTGATTCCTTTAGCCTTTTAGAAGCTTCACTGGCATAATGTTTTTTAATCATCTTTGAAGGAATGGATTTTTTATCGATGCGCAGCGCAAATACGATATAGGTTCCAATCATAAAACTGGATCCTTCAAAATTGCTATTGAAAGGATCCTGAAAACTTGCCCAGCCGGCGGCCCTATCCGAAGGATTGCCATCAATATCGGCAATGGTATTTTTTTTTAGACCACTGGCAATGGTTTCTATAAGTGGTTCTTCAATCTGACCATCCACTTTATAGCGTGTGAGCGATGTTGTTGATGATAAAAGCCCCATAATTGTCCCTACTACAAGATATTGTACTCACAAAATTAAAAGTACGTAAATATAGCTGCAATACCTCTATAAAACAAGCTATTTTTA
>JAAEKY010000696.1 GCA_024227235.1 Desulfobacteraceae bacterium
TATGTTAATATCATGTCCCAATACAGACCTTGCGGGACTGCTCATAAAGTTGAATCCTTATCAAGAAATATATCAGTAAAAGAATATAAAGATGCTCTTGAAATTGCTAAAAATAAAGGTATGAAACGGTTAGATTAATTATAGTAAAGCAAGGATGCTATGAAAAGAATATCACGTCGTGAAGTTCTGAAAACTACAAGTCATTTTTTCGTGGGTGCCATCGCAGGAGCCGGGTTGAATTCAGTCTTGCAAGGATGTGCAGATACAAGCTCCGATCAAAGTGCTATTGATGATATTATGAAAAAGACTGAAATGGCAGACATCAAAAATATTAAGCTGACAGTATTATACGATAATGTTTTATATAAAAAGGAGATGGCAACGTATTGGGGTTTTTCCTGTGCAGTGCAGGGACTTGATAAAAATATTCTTTTTGATACAGGTATGTACGAGAATACACTTATGTCCAATATGTTAAAGCTTGGGATTGATCCGAGTAAAATAGATGAATTGGTGATCTCCCATGATCACCCGGATCATGTCGGAGGTGCCATGATGTTTCTTGAAAATAGTTCTGATATAAATGTTTCGCTTGTAAAATCATTCGGATCAAGTTTTAAAAAAGAAGTAAAAGAGCGAGGACTAAATCTCAGAGAAATTGATCAGCCTTGTTTGATCACAAAAAACAGTTTTTCAACGGGTGAGATGAAGAATTTCACTAAAAATGAGCATGCTTTAGTTATTCGAACAAATAAAGGATCAATTATCATCACAGGATGTGCACACCCCGGTGTGGTTGAAATAGTGGAGCAAACAAAAAAAATTACCAACGAAGATGTGCTTCTTGTAATGGGCGGGTTTCATATTATGAATGATTTAGGAACTAAGACCAAAAAGATTGTACATCGCCTTAAGGATTTAGGTGTTAATTTCATTGCCCCCTCCCATTGTACAGGGGGAGAGGCAATTGAAATTTTTTCTAAGGCATATGGCCCTAAATTTATTAATAGTGGTGTTGGTAGAATAATAACTGCCAACGATTTTATATGATAATTTAGTAAAAGTCTGGCATATCACTCCAGATATATTATTCCATGTACGAACATATTTCCTTTGCAAATTCAGAACATTTCAATTCAGTTGATCCTGGAATTTGTCTTGCCAGATCATAGGTAACTTTTTTATTTAAAATTGCTTTTTGAAGTGCA
>JAAEKY010000697.1 GCA_024227235.1 Desulfobacteraceae bacterium
GGGCACAACATGTTGTGCCCTTCCTGGATTGGGTGCATATTTTATATATATTTTCCTATTTCTTGACAAAGGGCAAAAAAGCATTTACTTATCCTTTCCTTAGTGCCGGCGAGGGAGAAAATGATGATATTGTAAGGGCCAGAATCTGTCTTGCCTCGGTATAAAAATAGATCTTGAAAAGAACCGCTTAAGGCAATCCAGGGCTTTTTCCTTCCATTCCCATGACGCTAATGTCCAAGTCTGGGTGGTTCCCACAAATGAAGAACTTCAGATCGCAAGAGAAGTCATACAGATTGTGAGATAAAGTTTCTATATTTAAAATCCGATTCTCCATAAGCACTGGAAAAAGAAGCGAACACCTTTAGATTAAAGCCTTACAGCGACTGTATAAACAAAAGGCTAAAAGGCTCGCTTTTTAATATTTCATACGCTTGGGTGATTTACGGGTATAGCAACGCTGCTGATAGGTGTATAGTAAAGAAAAAAGTGTCTTTTCTTTCAGTAAACATTTCGTCAAAATAAAATTAAAAAAACTGGGAAAAATTCCCCTTGAAGCAAAAAAAGGCTCTCGGCTAAATTGGCCGAAAACCTTTATTGTCAGTGGCTGGGTGGTAAGAATTCGAAGTTCAGCGCTCTATCCAGCAAGACTACTGGCGCACTGGTGCTTAAAAGTCCAGTTTTAACACAACAAAAAATCTGGTGATGGGCAGACTTTTCATCTCTTCTTTAATATGTAAGCAATTGTACACAGTTCTCTTGAGATAGTTGGTTGTATTTTTTTTATACCACATTTTAAAATGTGTTCAATTGAATTGGTGTTATTCCTTCTGTGAGTAAATCCATCCGCAACAATATCCCAATCTCTGGATATCATCGTTCTAAAGCTCTGTGCCCCAGTGCCATTAATGGAATATCCTTTTTCAAATGGAAGGGGATGTTTATCTTTCCGGCAGTACCACCGGGCATCTTCACCCCTGTCTTCTAATATTGAAAAATAAGCCCGAAGGATCACCGGATAATCAAACAGCCAATGTATAAACGGCATTTGTGTAACAAGGTCCAAATGATGACTGAAAGGCCCCCAAAAAGAGGGAAAAACAACAATCATCCGGCCATTTTTCTTTAGGACCCGTTTACATTCTCCCAAAACTTTCTTAATATCCCAGACATGCTCCAGCGTATTTTCACTAAAAATCAAATCAAAAGATTCATCTGGAAAGTCCAGTGACTCAGCATGGCTGACACTGAAATGCGCATGGGCACTTCTGTGTTTGGCAAAAGAAGTGGCAACGTTGATAAACCGAGGATCAATATCAATTCCGTATATTTCGTGCCCCCCATATTGTTCCAGCCATCGGACTGTTTTACCTCCCAGATAACATCCGATATCCAGCATAATCGAATCCTGAGCAAACTTTTTCAGGTCTTTTTTGGTAAAGAAACTTTCAATAAAAGAATTATCGGTTTCCCGTTGATATTGCTCATAGGCCCATTCCAGGCCCAGTGCGGTTTGTTTGCTTTTATCAAGCGAAACATAGTCAGGATGATTGAATAGCTCCTGAAAAATGCCTCCCTGTTTCAGGTCATTAACAGACTTGCTCTCCCGCATTTTCATCATACTTTTTGCAATCGCTTCCAATATCACGGTGTGCCTGTGTTTAACTTTGTCAAACATGAATAGTTTTCCACGGATAGTTAAAAGACCCGTTCAAACGTAGAAGATGTCTGGATTCAATAGTTGAAACTTTAAACAATTGCCCGATACACTCTTTATCCATTTACAGGGTGAACCTGCTTAATATCTTGCAAACGTCAAGCAATCAGGGGGTCGCCTGGTATTCAAAGATACCGATATCAGGGGTTCCGCTGTCTGGAATCGGATTACCAAAAAAATCATCTGTTAATCCCACATCAATTCCTCTGTTAATTGCCTGGGAGGTCGAAATGATTTGAAAATTTTTATTTTCCGCATTAACAAATTCAGGATCAATGGAAAAATCATCCCCATTGCCTTCTGATAAATGATTCCAATTGTCAATTTCTGATCCAACATTATCATTCCAATAGAATAAATCGCCACCTTGTGAGTTCTGGATTATATTGTGCCCGAATTGATTATTTTTATCATGGGCATTCCAGTCAACAATGACAGGGACAACACCCTGATCAACAGAAAAAATAATATTATTCTGAAATATATTATTTGCTGAAACCGGATATGCTTTTGAAGCCACAACCACTTCCATTCTGGATAAATACTGCCGTTCTCCATCAATAGAATTGTTATAGGCTATATTGTTAAAAAACCGGTTATCTGAACCGCCGTAGACACCAAACCCAGGTCCCTGGTTTTCAAATGTTATATTATGATGGATCATATTATTTGTGCACCACTCATCAATCAATATACCATTTCCGTCAGATCCCTCAGAATTACCTTTTGTGTCGGAAACAATATTATATCGTATCAGGTTGTGCTTGGCTTGATCAGTTGAGCTTCTGGCATAAACCTGAATACCGGTTGCTCCCCAGCTCAAATTCCGGGTTGCCGATCCATTGTTTTCAACCCTGTTGAGTTCAACAATATGATAATCGCCCTGTATCAGGATACCGTTAAAACCGTTCCCATTAACATCATTGTCCGCAATAAACGTTTCAGCACCATAGACACTGTGTTCAAGCGCCGCTATACCATTTCCTGAATTATTAAAGATGGAATTGCCGATCACATTAATATGGCTGCTGAGGCCTTCTGTTATATAAATACCGGCATTACCATGTCCGGATATATCATTATTCAATATTGTAATATCCTGGCTTGGTGATATCAAAAAGACGCCTGCTTCTCCATTATCTATCAGAAGGTTATCATCAATTTGAAACCCTTGTCCACTGACATAAATTCCCGCTGTTTGGTTATTCTGCATCAGGTTGCCGGAGACAATGGTTGGACTTTCTGCCGGGTTATTATTACTCAGAAACAATCCCAAATTGCTGTCTGTAAAACTATTCCCGGTGATTTGATGTCCGGACTCTGCCGTACTGGAAATAAATACACATGCGGTCGTGCTATTTCGGATATCGTTATCTGCAATAATTGTTCTCTCACTGCCGCCATCAATCATAATACCGACTTGGCTATTGCCAAAGAAGTCATTTTCTCGGATTTCATGAGAGTCTCCCTGGATAAATATGTCGATACTTTCCATAGATGATATCGAATTGTTTAAAATCTGAGTGGGGAAGTGTTCAGTGCTGGTGTTGAATGCAATAATACCCATCGGAGAATTTTCTATAACGTTGCCGGAAAAACTTAAATCCCGACTGTCTCCTTCCGTAATGAGTATTCCTGACAATGCATGATTTTTAAGGATACAATCATTGATGGTAATACGTTCAGCAGACTGCCCATCAATGATGACACCCGATAGCTCGCTCTGCACAATTTCAATATTCTGAATCTGAATATCTGTTGCTGAAATATATATGAAACCTCTAATTTTGGGAGATGCCGTGGCTGAACCATAAGTACGAATGCTGATGGGTGATTCCGATGTACCAGAAAAAAGAATATTCAAATTCTCATCCCAGACACTGCCTTTCTTTAGAGATATGGTATCCCCGGGTGTCATCGAAGTTAAGTAGATTTTTGACAGGGTTTTCCAGGGTTTAATTAAGGTGCCTGCTTGATTGTCAGACCCTGTTGTTGAATCAATGTAATACGTAGCAGCCATACAGATCGTATTGTTAAAGAAACAATACAACAGGGTTATCACAACCGCTATCATCATCTTTATATTGAATGTTGATGTAAAATAGTTTACCTGATCGTTACTACCGATAATACGCTTTGCCATTTTGCCTCCTACTGCCCCACTTATGGTCAAGATGTCGTATGGAATGGAATCATGGTTCCATCAGTACTGACCTTCATGGAGACTCGCCTTACAGTTTAGCCTTAAAAAAAAATCTCTTGCCGGGGTGTTTTATACTAGCGACCCCGTCACAGGCTTAAGCAGGAATCGAGCCAAAATGACACAATTGATATAGGATAAGGTATTTGCGGTTTGGGCTGCTTTGAAGATTCTAATTAATTGACAAATCACGACATCACGCCTGCCATTTTTTGTAACAATGTTGAATTTTCACAACCTAAAACTCAAAAAATTATTTTAATAACCTCCGTCTTGCAGTTAGTCGAACCACCGTAAACCAAGGTAAATACACCAATTATGGTATCTAACTCGTACGGTTATTCATTTCAAAAGCCAGCCTCACGTCGTCTAACCGATGACAATTGATAGATTTGATAAACAGGAAATCAATACCCGTCACCAGAAATTAAACCAGATGCCATACACTAATCAGACAAAAACGTTTATGGATCGAAATTAAACAACGACTGCTTGAAGGAACAATAATACACGTTCTCTCAACGACGTTGCTTCTATTATAAATTATGCTTTTTTTTGAGGAGTTCCAAATCAGCTTCTACCATTTCTTGAATTAAATCCTCGAAGCTGTATTCAGGTTCCCACCCCAATTTCGTCTTGGCTTTGGATGCATCTCCAAGAAGGATATCTACCTCTGCAGGGCGATAAAATAGCGGATCCTCCACAACGTATTGTTTATAGTCCAGATTGAGCAATTCAAATGCCCTTTCAACAAACTCTCTGACAGAATGCGTTTCACCGGTTGCAACAACAAAATCATCAGGTTCTTCTTGCTGCAACATTAGCCACATGGCTTTGACATAATCGTTTGAATGCCCCCAATCCCGTTTTGCTTCAAGATTACCCAATCTTAATTCATCGGCAAGGCCTAATTTAATCTTTGCCGCATGGTGTGTAATTTTACGGGTAACAAATTCAAACCCCCTGCGAGGGGATTCATGATTATAAAGAATGCCGGATAAAGCAAACATATCATATGCCTCACGGTAATTCCGAGTTAAGTCAAATCCTGCCACTTTGCTTATCCCGTACATAGAACGAGGATGAAAACGAGTTTCTTCATGCTGGGGAACTTCATGTACTTTTCCAAACATCTCACTGGAAGCGGCAAAATAAAAACGGCAGTCTGGTTTCTGTGAATGCAAAGAAGACAAAATATAATGCGTGCCATTGATATTTGTTGTCATGGTGGAGAATTCATCCTCAAAAGGATAACTGACATAACTCTGGGCGGCCAGATGGTAACATTCATCCGGTTGAATTTTATCCACGATTCGAAAAATGCTTGGAAAACTTTCAAGAGAGGCGGAATGTATATGTATATCGTCCAGCAAATAACGGATTCTCGACAGTCGATGATCGGGATCTTCCAATGCGGCACGCCTGACAATACTATGAACTTCATAGCCTTTATCGAGAAGCAGCCGGCTCAAGTAACTGCCATCCTGGCCAGTGATTCCTGTAATTAACGCTTTTTTCATTTCTAAGCACCTCCTTTTTCTGGATATTGATTCACACCAATAAAAATAGATCACCCATACAGAATAAATTCAGGTTATGTTGAACTGCAGAACCGATTTTCGATGAATATCTTTTGGATATTTATTAATTATCCTTATCGTTTAATTCATATAACCAGCTGAAACCCATATTCAAAGAAACGGGGACAAGCTGGTTGAAGTACATATCAACAAACTGACCCAATTTTGCAATCGTACTTCTCGGAATAAACACCACATCATGTGCTTGGAGCATGACATCATTAAACTGCTTCTGCGGATAGGATTCGGCATCAAGGTTGAGTGTTATAAAAACAGGATTTCCTAACTCCGGCTTTCGAATCACGACAACACTGCTCAATTCTCCGGTTTTTTTATAACCGCCGGCTTGCATGATCGCCTGGAACGCCGTCATATCGCCGGCAATTTGAATCATTCCGGGTGTATTTACCTCCCCCCCCACAAATATTTTTTCCGATGCAAAGGTTTGTGTGATGACGGTCAATTCAGGTTTTGTTAAAACCGTTGAGTATTTATTTTTCAGTAGGGTTTGAAGGTCCATCGGCGTCAATCCTGAGGCTTTAACTTCATTAATCAGTTGAAGGGAAATCATGCCGTCCGGACGTATGACCAGTTCTTCGTTCAATTCAGGGTCATAGTAAAATTTTACAGAAATACGGTCACCGACTTTAAGGACATAAGGTTTAAATGTGTCAGTATTCATTGATGATGACACCTCTTTAACCATCGTCTTATCCATACCTTCCGGTTGACCGTTAACAGCCATTCCCTTTTTATTGGAAACCTGAGAACAACTGACAATCAGAATCATCGATAATACTATTAAAATATGTTGTGCGTTTAATCGGGATTGTATCATTTTTCTTTGCAGATCCTTTTTATATGTAAAAAAACAGTATCGTCACATCTAATAACTGGACGTTTTTTTTATTGAACCGGTTAATTTTTATTCCATTCCTTCAACATGAAATGCTGTTTTCTGTTTTTCAAACTCTCTGTGAGCCTGCTCGTAATCGTCTTTATTTCCAATATCCAGCCAAAAGGTGTTGATGGGAAAACCAACCACTTTCTCTCCTGCAGCGATCAACCTTAAAACAAGGGTGGGAAAATCGAGGTAGATATTTTTTTCAATATAATCAAGCACTCTGGGATCATAAATATAAATACCCGTACTGGCTGGAAATTCCTGGACCGGTTTTTCCGTGTAACCTGTGACAATCTGTCTTTCATCCAGTTCAAGAACCCCTAATTCTATCGGTATTTTTTTCTGTGTGATTGCTATGGTTAATGCGGCCTGAGTATCTTTGTGAGATTGTATCAGTTTTGAATAATCAAGCGTGGTGAGTATGTCCCCATTCATAACCAGGAAAGTATCATCAAGTCCATCAATGTTGGCAAGGGCACCAGACGTTCCCAGGGGATGATCTTCCCTGTGATACTTTATTTCTAATTTACCTGATATGGACCTGTTCATCAGGTAGGAATTTATCAACTCAGCCATATACCCGCATGCCAGGTTAGCTTCTGAAATACCAAAAAATTGAAGTTGCCATAATATAATTTCAAGAATCGGTACATTGCCGATAGGCATGAGTGGTTTCGGGAATACAGTGGTATACGGTGCAAGCCGGGTTCCCTTACCTCCTGCTAATATTACTGCTTTCATACGATCACCTCTTGTCTAAACATGGTAAGAATCTGTTCGGTAATAGGACATATTTTTTTGTATCCATTCAATGGTATTTTTCAGACCATCCGTTAGCGTGGTTTGAGCTGTCCAGCCCAATAGGTCACGGGCTTTTTCCGTGTTGGCCATCAGACGTTCAACTTCACTGTCAGGGGGTCTTTTTCTCTCTGAATGGCTCGATATGTTGACTTTTTTTCCAAGCAGATTAAAAATTAATTCGGCTAATTCACCAATGGAAATTTCCTTGGATGCCCCAATGTTGATGACCTGTCCTGTTGCGTGCAATGATTCAGCCATCTTCATGAATCCGTCCACAGTATCCCCCACAAAGGTCAAATCTCGAGTGGGAGAAAGGGCGCCCAGCTCAATATGATTATGCTTTAATGCCTGTGTGATAATTGTAGGAATAACGGCTCTTGCCGTTTGTCGAGGACCATATGTATTAAAGGGCCGAATGGTTGCCACTGGCAGCTTAAATGTCCGATAAAAGCTTTCAGCCATTTTATCAGCTGCAATTTTACTGGCAGAATAAGGAGATTGCCCCTGGAGCGGGTGATCTTCAGAAATTGGAACAAATCGTGCCGTTCCATAGACTTCACTGGTTGAAGTGTGAATAAATTTTTCAATATTTTCATTCAGGCATGCATTCAGCAGGTATGATGTTCCCACGATGTTTGTCTGAACATAGTCAATAGGATGGACATAGCTGTATGGAATTCCTCCGAGAGCTGCAAGGTGGAAGACGACAGCCTGTCCTTTAACAGCATTTTCCACAGCACATGGATCCTTTAGATCGCCGGCAACTAAGGTAAGGTTTGAAACGATTTCCTTTGGAAGATGTTGCAAAAGCCCCAGATCGCCTCTTGAGTTGTATCGTACAAACGCGGTGACAAATGCACCGGTTTTAACCAGGCATTCCGTCAAATGGCTGCCGATGAATCCTCCGGCACCAGTTACAAGGACTTTTTTTCCTGCCCATTTCATACATTTCCTCCTGATATATTTGGTTTCAACGCTTTCCGCCAGTAGTCCAGCATATCTTTAAGGCTATTTTTTTCTGAGATCACCGGACGCCATCCAGTGACCCGATTGAGTTTATCATAACTTCCAGTTTGAAAAGGCACATCTGATGATGCAATTTCTGGTTGGGTTAGCTCAATATGAATATCCACATCCGTATAGGACAACAGCAGTTCCAATATCTGCCTGATTGAAAAAGAATGACCCGAACAAATATTATAAACTTCCCCAGGCGTCCCTTTTGCTATAATTTTCCAATATGCATCCATCACATCTCTTATATCTGTAAAATCGCGATAAGCGGCCAAGTTCCCCACTGTCATGACAGCAGGCTTGTTGCCCATTTCAATGTCGGCAATCTGTCTGGCAAATGCCGAGCATACAAAGTCTGTACTCTGACCCGGTCCCAGATAGTTAAACGTATGTGTACGGAATATTTTCATTTGATGGGTCAGATAGTATTGAGCAGCGGTCATACTTTGAGCGATCTTGCTCACCGCATAGGGGGTCAGAGGGCGAAAAGGAGAATCTTCAGTTATCGGATTTTTATCGTCTTTGACAAGCCCAAATTCTGCGCTGGAACCCGGTACCAGAATCTTCGGGTCAAGACCGCTCCCTAAAATGGCATCAAGAAGTGTCATTGTTCCCAGGACATTTATTTTGTGCGCGGACCATCCACAGGAATCATTCATATCTACCCTCGTTTTTGATGCAAAATGGAAGACAACATCCGGCACAGACTCCTTGATAATTCTTTTTAAACCAGCGGAATCACATATATCGCAACCGATCAGTTTAACTTCTTTGAGTATTGAATCATCCAACCATGACTTTTTACTGGAATGGATACCGTAGATTTGACACTCTTTTCCTGCTAAAAAATTCACCATGTATCGACCGGAAAATCCAGTAACACCAGTAATTAAAACACGCATACTCATTCCTTTCTACATTTTCTCTTAGATCCGGCTAACCCGAATATCATGAAAATATGAGTAAATAACTAAAAGTTATTTTTGATGAGGATTGGGTTACCTCCCCCCCCCACTTATAATCCATTTTGCGATTTATGAATGTCAACCATTGAGGGAAACGAAATTCCCTAATCGCTTTTTAACCAGATCCCTGAGATTCGAATACCAGACATACCCCTGAGAAAAAATGAATCGAAACTCCCAGTCAGGCATATCTCTGGATACAGACACCCGGTGAACGGCAAACGGATCATCAAGATTTGTACATACGGTCTGGTCAACCACAAATCCTGCTTTATAGCCGGCATCAGGTAGAAATTGTTTTACACGATCTGAAAGAATAGAGTATGGGTAACAAAAAAATTCAACTTTGCGACCAATCCTGTTTTCAATTAATGCCTTTGAAATTGTAATTTCTGAAACGATTTCAGTTTCTGAAAGTTCAGGCAAAAATGGATGGGAACAGGTGTGAGAACCAAAACAGACCCCCTTGTCTTTCATGTACAGAATATCTTCCCAGGTAAGCATCGGCTGAGTTGAAACGTTTTTAAATTCAACCAGGTATTTTATGAGTTCAGGATCGGACATGCAGGTCAAATAAAACACATTTTTCTTAACAAAATCAGATGAACGGATAGCGTTTAATTCGCCCCGGCCCAACCGTTCTGGATGTTCTCCAATATCACAAGGCAGCCGGTTGAAAATTTTTTTTGAAATCCATTGGGCACGTCCGCCAATATAGTCGGTGGTTAAAAAAATAACCGCAGGCAGATCTAATCGTTGCAGGATCGGAAAAGCATTCTCCAAATTATCCTTATAACCATCATCAAACGTGATCATTACAGATGGTTCCCCAGGCAGTCTTGATTCTTGAATACAGGTTCTGAATTCTTTGGGAGATAAAAAACGGATCTGGCGGTTGTAAAGCCATTGCATCTGTGTTTGAAAAGCGGTTGTAGGTAGATTGATGATAGAAAAATTGTCACCAATGGAATGGTAACATAAAATGACGAATCCCTTTATTGGAAAATAATATCCAATACAATAAAAAAATAATTTGATTATATACAAGATGACAGATTTCATTCTGGAATTTTAATATTCAGTCTTTAAATAACGGTGCCATTCAATAATAATTTCAATAATACCATCAAGCATCATCCTCAGTACTGTTTAGTTTTCCGGATCCGAATTTATATTCGCATGTTTCAAGAGAATCGTTCCATATAAACTTTTAACATCTATATGCGTCACCTTTTCATTTTCCAGATTATAAAAATGTCCTTCTAAATTGACTCGTTTTTTATCGGAAGTACTGTTCACAACAATGATTCCGTTCTGATACTCGCGGCGAAAGATACCGTTTTTTTCAGAATAGGGTTTAACCGGTTTTCCAAGTTTTAACTGCCATTCGGGAAACCAGATAAGGGTTTCGTCGTTTTTTTTAGACGCTGCATAAAAAAATGTCTTATCACTTCTCAGCAAGAGGAACGAACTCAATGCGAATAATTGAGATGCCTTGCTTTTGCTATCGGCACGAATTTCCAGAAAAACATATTTATCTTTATCCACAGCATGCTTCATTAATTTCATGATGCTGTGATGAAAAAACCAGTACCTGTACATATCGCCACTATCCAGGTCAAACTGACCAAGTCCGTATGTTTCAATGGCAGCCCCATTTGAAAAATCCAGGTATTCACGATTCTGAAGCTCAATCTTTTCCTCGGAGATCAACCCATTATAGATGAGCAGATCCCTGCCTGATTTGGCCAGTTGCTGAGTCATCACGTTCAACAGGTTCCGGTTGGCAGATTTCCAATTTTTTACCGAATAATTTTTATGAAGACCAGAAGCCCATATCGGGTAAGGAGCCGAATTGGTCAGAGTATCAATCAAAATCCCATCAGCACCTGAATTTTTTATTCTGTCTGCATTTTTTATACTAAACGCCTGCTGCCATTTCCGATTGGCATAATCAAGAAGATGAATTTTATATTTTGCTGAATCCCCATAAGTTGAATAAATGTAATCTCCCTTTTTGGAACGGGCTTTCCATTCTTCTTTGAATACGCCATAATAGCTTTGAAAAAAGTAGGGGTTAGTCAGCATCAGAATTTTTACATTATTGTTATAATGGCGAATGCGATCCAAAAGCGGTTTTTTGCAAAAGGTGTCCAGAATAAATATAAAATCATAGTGAGTCGCCAGAAATTGTATTTCATCTTCGGAAACATCACGATAGATGGACGCAAAAATGGGGATATCCCCTTTAACAATATTTTTTTCCATGATTGATTTATTCACTTCAATGATGCTCCCCACTGAATCTGTCATACAGCTGACTAGCAATGTAGAAAAAATCAGAAAAATAAATATCAAAAGAAAACTCTTATTTCTTACTCCGTATCTCATCATTTCAACCCCAATTTATGATTGAATTCGTTTATCGTTACTTAATTTATTGGTCATCTTGGTTCCGGAAAAGACGGCAACCCTGAATGAAGTAGTAAGCCCTAACAATACCCAGAGAATTTTCTGGTCAAGGGCATGTAAAAAAAATCCCAGAAAAAGAAACCCGGATAAACCGATTTGCAGAACCACTGCAAGATCAGCCAACCTGTCATCAGATTGAGACCGACAATACCGTTCTATATCATACAATGTTTTAATAGCCACGAGCAGCATAATGATAAAAACTATAAATCCTATTACGCCGGTTTCCACTGCGATTTCAAGAAACATGTTGTGAGCACCCAGTTTATCCGGGTCATAAGCCGAACCGACTCGCCCAAGCGTGGCGATCAAGTCCGATAGCCAGTTGCTGTCTTTAGCAAATTCTACACCATAATTACCATACCCTACACCAAGGCACCAGTTCTTTTTAAAGATATCAAACCCGACTTTTTGCATCACCCACCGTGACGAAAGTGATTCACTCTTTTGATAATGCGAAACTGACAAGACCCTCAACTTGTAAGTGTCCGGCAGCATAAAAAAAACAATAAAGATTGCTGCGATAATCATCGGCCAGATCGTAATCTTTTTTATCATTTTTTTCCCATAAACCAGGGTCAGAACAAACAAAACCCCCAGGGCACTCATACGTGTGAATGTGAACACCAGCGCAATAAGGGAGGTCACTATTGCCACGAAAATAAAACTCCGATACATCAGAGACTGTTTATGTCGCCAAAAATACAGATTCAGAGGTAAAACTGAAACCAGAAAAATGGTTAACCAGTTAGAATGCCATAGTGTACCGGCTACTCTTACAATATTTTTATTGCTCCCGTCAATGGCCTCTACCAGGCCACCTCCGAATTTTCCGAACTGCATAATATTCGTAGAAGCATCAACCTGGTAGATAGGTAAGAAATGCTGCAAAATAGCTACAATAGAAGCCACCAGAGACAAACCGATAATTAAAAAAATGGTTTTCTCCAATCGATCTGCTGTCTGAACAAGAGATACAATCAGGCCGTATAAAAATATGACAGCAATAAAATGGGCACAATCCTGCCTGGCCACATCGGGTTTTACCGCGTATAAGGTGGAAAGAGTAACCACCAGGGTAAATAAAAGAACCCATCCCATCTCACGGGTAATTATAATTTGAATACGATGCGTCAGAAAGTGTAAAATAATACCCAGAAGCGTTATCAATGCAAGCACTTTTGACAATTTTTGAAAAATGAGACCCGTCTGATAACCAAAAATTCCGGGATTGGCCAGGTTGAACAATACAATGAGGGTCAGTACCAATCCGGTATAGGGCTTGTGGATAATGAGTGTAAGCAACCCTATACCGATAATGGCCATCGCTTTTATCTCAAACCCAAGGACCAGAAAACTGATCATTATCCCGATAAATACAGATACCAAAATCTTAATGATAGGTAAAACTCCGGGCTGTTTGAGCCAGTCATTTATGAATTGAGAGTCTTTCAATTAAGCCGGGTTATCCATTCTGTGGCAAGAAAATGGAGGCTGGGGCATCCTCCCTCCATGGACGTACAAAGTTTTATTTTATCTGAATCCAGAAGCATCTGCTTGCGAAACGACCTGTATTTTTTTCCATTCCAGATCTGTTTAAAGCGTGTCTCATGGATATTACCAAAAATCACGTTTCCATTGTAGTCAAAACAACAAGGAGAAACAGAGCCATCGCAAAGAATGACAGAAGACAGCCAGAGTTCCATGCACCCTCTTTTTTTCCTGCCCTCCCATGTGATGCTACTACTCTCATTTTTATACATGGATAACGCTTTGTTTTCAGGGATGAACTGTTTAACTTTATCGGAAGTACTTTTTTCAAGAAAAAGAAATGCCGGTTTAATAAAGAGATTGTCTGCCCCAAGGGATTTGGATAATTTTTCAATATCCTTTAACTGATGCTGATTCTGGTTCATAATGACAAATTGGAGATCGATGGAAATTTTGCTTCCCGATCTTTTTTTTTCTTGAACCAGAAATTTTATATTCTCTATGATTCTTTCAAACTGTCCGTTGATCCGGTAGGTTTCATATACATCCTTTGAAGTGCCGTCCAGACTGATGAGAATACGATCAAGACCTGAATTAACAATATCTTTAAGAAACGGTTTGTTTGTTAACTGCAGATTGCTGTATACATCGATATATAGTTTTTTTTGTTTACCATACCGGATCATCTGGACAATTTTTTTATTCAACAGCGGCTCTCCGGCGCCGTTAAAATTAATTTTGTAAATGTAATCGCCCACATCGTCAATCACCTTCTTAAAGGTCTTCATTTCCATAAACTGTGTGTCACGTTCCAGTTTCCCTAAACCGACCGGACAGAGCGGACATTTAAGCTGGCAGGCAGTGGTCGGTTCAACCATCAACGTAACCGGGTAGTTCAATGCCTTCTGAAAATAAAATTTACGAGATGAAATAGACAAAATTTCATTAATGATCCTTTTCGGGGTATGATTCGGTCGATCTATAAAATCGGTCAATCGATCTTTAAACGATTTGAAGTCGCTCCACACAGCTAATAAACGTTTCATTTTATCCATTTAAATGTTCTCGAACCAGAGAATTATCTCTGGTTTCTGCCTTCTTTTTCTTATTATTTATCGTAATTTTTTCCAATCAATGACTTAAGCATGGGTTTTAGTTTGAATTCAGTTGAATAGTAAATCCGTGGAAGTATTCGGGTAGAATACAGTTTCCACCAGACCCGCGATGAGGGGGTTGTCTTAAAGCGGGTTTTAAAGAAAGTGTTGGCTCTACAAAAATCGACCACGTTGATATTGTTTTGAAATGCCCTTTCTATGAGTAAAAATAGTAAATAAAAAGACGGCATCAGCCTGCTAAGATCCGGGTCAAAAGCGGTAAGATGAAGATAAATTCTGTTTTGATATAAAAAACAATAGTAAAAACTGACCATTTGGTTATTGATCTTCAGATAGTGAATCTCGATTTCTTTCTTTGAGGCCAGGGACTGGGCCACTGAGATATGATATTTTTTATTGGCGGTTGCTGAGAATGCACCGCACTGATTTTCACCTTTCCAGCTTTTTTGTTCCAGTGCCACGATTTGAGGCAATATCACCTCGATTTGACTCGGAGTTCGGGCCACCTCATAGACAGGGGCGCCCAATTTTTTTATTCTGTTCCGGGAGTTGTTAAATGCTTTTCTGGTATTTTTTGAAAGGGTTGCAAAATATGCTTCATAGTGACCTTTAATATGAAGCGAATAGGAGGCCTGCATCTCCTTTTCAAAATTCTTTGGTAATTCACCACGACGGGTCATATCCCTAAGGTATTTCAAGGTGGGTGAACCTTTCGATAACTCTCTTAAATCCAGCATATCCCAATTTTTACGCTGCAATATATAGCGTATAAACGCATCCATTGCCGGTACAAAGAATTTACCTGTATTCGGGATGACATCACATTGATCACACCATCCCAGGGTATTGTCTATTGAAAAAAACCTGTCATACCGCCCTCGAAGAACAGTATCAGTTCCAGTGGTACCCATGAATCGCACGGTTTTATAAGGGATACCAAGAAACAGAGTTTTAACGATCATTAAAGGCGCAATCACTCTGATTTTTTTGTTTACTGTAAAAACCATGATATGCATGTCGGCATTATGCTTTATACTAAAATATTCCCACCAGTATTTTATCCAGGTATAGCTTTGAAAAAAATTGGCCTGTTTACTTTCAAGCAGCAGTTGATCCCATACTTTTTCAAGTGAAGCCAACCCCTTTTTATCTTTTATAATCCGAACTTGCATTCACGTTTCCTGTTTTAATATTTCAGGTGAGCCCTTAAAAATAAGGAAATAAGAAAATATAGAGATAAGAACACCCTGAAAGATTCTGCTTCCCATAGTGACATATGCGGCGCCGACGATGCCTAATCTGGGTATTATAATGCTGTGCCCGATGACAACTGCCGTTAGTAACAGCAAATCGATATAAATGAATAAGACAGGTCTGTCTTTTGCAAAAAAGATGAGCGACATCGGCTGGAAAACCAGGGAAAATAAAAATCCGATACATAGAATTTTTAATATCTGACCCGATTCTGAAAAACTATCGGAATAGAAAAAAACAACCAGGGGTTCAGCTATAAATATCAGCACGATGCATGGAATACCGATAATAAATGATATTTTCAAGGTATCTGAAATATATCGTTTATATTCATCTTTTGACCGAATTCGGCTGACCCGCGACATTAATACTGTGAATGCGCTGTAGATCAAAAGATCCATTGCCAGAAAAGCATTCAGTGCAGCTGAATATATGCCAATGGTTCCGGTGTTACTGAACAATCCGATCATTAATATATCCGCTCTTCGGTATAGCGCATCCAGAAGGGTGGTAATGAACATAATCCCTCCCATACTCAGCAAATCTCCTGCCGCTTCTCTCTCATTCCCATCGACCTTAAACACCCCTTTAGGCATCCAGTATATCCCCAGAAGAAGTCCTATATATCCGGAGATTGCATATACAGCTAATGCCGTGTTCAATGTTAATGACCCCAGAGCAACGATTAGAACAAGCATGAATATCTTATTTCCGTTACCGGCAAAATTAATGATGCTGAATTTTAAGAATTGCTGGTTGGTCTGATAATAAGAGAGAATAAAAAAACAGAAGGATGACCCAACGGCCGCTATAGCAGATATTCGAAAAAGCGATTGATATAAGGGATTATTAAATATTTTAACCGCAATTAATTCTGTCAGAAAAAAGCCACCTAACACTACAATAGAGCAAAGAACAATCCTTATTTTTAACATGACCTTGAAATAAATATTACTTTTTTTCGCATCATGCTCCGAATGTTTGGCAGCAAACCGAACCGTTGCCCAATCAATGCCCTGGCCCGAAAGAGACAGACAGATCCCCAGGGATGCAGTAAAAATAGCCAGCGAGCCAAACGCCTCTGCCCCCAATAACCGGGCAATCAAGACACCCGATAAAAACCCCAGGGCGGAATTCAAAACATTGCTGGTTCCCACCAGGCTGATATGTTTCAATTCTGAAATCAAACTTTATTTTTTTCCTTGATTTTTTACAGAATAGTCAAAATCTTTCAGATGTCCCATAACTGATTTTGCACCCCGTATCAGGTAATCCACATCCCCAATATTTCGGATGACCTGTCGAATAATAAATTCCGGAGATAGAAAAGATTTGTAAATACCATTGCACATTTCTACAATTTCGTCACTTGTAATATCCTTTGTTTTAATTACAGAGCCCCGCATATCAAATTTTTCATAATCATCCGGCTGGCAGATCAGCAAGTCATTATCTTTCACATACTGATACAGAGGCGTTCCAGGATAAGGAACCACCACAGTCGCCTGCAGCATTTCAGCGTGTCCTTTTCTCATCAGCCATTTGGATAAATCCAGGGTTTTGGTGCAGTGTTCGCGCGATTCCCAGGGATATCCGACCATAGCCGTAAGATGGACATCAATACCCGCCCGGGATGCATTTTTACATCCCTGGACGATATCAGCCACTTTAATCCCCTTTTTTATTCGATCCAATGTGTTCTGGTTGGCAGATTCCAGCCCGGACTTTATTTTCCTGAAACCTGCTTTTTTCATTAATTTTGGGATCTCAATATCCCCTAGATAATCAAACCGCATATTACAGGAAAACAGAATTTTTTTGTTAAAGCCTCTGTCTATCATACCTTGGCAGAATTCCTGCAGCCATTCACCGCCGGGGATGGTTCCTGAATCGTCAAATATCTCTCGGGCACCATGCTCTTCAATTAAAAATTCGATTTCATCCAGCAGCCGGTTGACACTCTGGCTTCTGAATTTTGGGAAAAGTGTTGTCCATGAACAGAACGTACAATGATGCCACGGACAGTCCCGACCCGCCATAGTATAAAAGAACGGGGTTCTTTTTTTCCATTTTTCACCATACAGATGAGCCATTGTTAAGTTTCGATCGATAAACGGCAGAGAATCCAGATCGTGATCCAATAAAAAAGGACCGCTATTTAAGATGTGATTTTTTTCCCGGTACCATATACCGGGTTCATACTCACCAGCCTTTCCGGACAGCACGTCTGCAATACTGAGTAATAAAAAATCATAATCTCCACCTGTGATCACATAATCCACAGGGCTTTTTTCCATACTTTCCAGGGGCAGTGCCGTAACATGGTCTCCCATGAGAATGGTGCGAATCTTGGGAAAAAGCGTATTCAAGTCCCTTATTATTTCCCAATGCTGTTGAACCACTGGTGTTTTTGTTTCCAGGGCAATCACATCCGGACATGTTTCGCGAATCGTTTCGAGAAAATATTCATAGTCCTTATTCAGGGTAATACAGTCGTTCCAGACGACACGATATCCCTTTGTTTGAAGCAGAGTTGCAGCACTGGCAGTCACCATGGGGAAAATAAAGGATGCATTATTATACCACTGAAATTGCCGGTTCTGGGTAAGCATTGGGCTTCCATCGCCTTTAAGCGGCGGGTAGGCAATCATTATTGTTAAATCTGAATCAGTCATGTTATTTCATTCCGATTATTTAAAAAAGTAGGTTTTAAACAGATCGAGGGAGTTAATTGACTCCCCATTGAATTTTATCTTTGTCAAGGGGTGTAAAACATTATGAAACAAAAGATTGTAAGTATCAAAACTGCACTCGCGGCAAAGGCACCCATCTAAAGTTGTGTTGCGATCCGGCAAATTGACTGCTTCTGATCGAAATGTCTGGTAAACTGGACTATTCCATATTTCCTTAAAACTCTGGTTTTTCAAATTCCCCATATTTTTCAAGCACTGGCAACAAGGCATCACAGTTCCATTGGCCAGTATGAGGGCAAAATACCATCCCGCGTAACAGGGTAGATATTCATACAAAACCGGTGATTTTTCCACGTGTTGGTTGTCCGTGAATGCCTTGATCAAATCCTCGATATTATGATCCAGCCCGTTACGGTCAAGCCGAGTTTGTATCCCTGCCAATTTCTGCAGAAGGCGCTTTGTCTCTTCAGGTTTGAGTTTTAAAAAAGTTGTTTCATTGTAGTAAATTGAAACAGGCACAAAGCTGATTCGTTCAGCACCAGCTTCAATGGCTAGCTGAGAGGCAGGTTCAACCTCGTGATAATTTTGAGATGTGATAACAAAACTCAACATGATTATAGGGCTTTTTTTATTCAAACTTTTTTTAATCCTGGCCAGTTCCCTGATATTTTCCTTAACCCGCAGGAATAAATCCAGATTCCGGGTTCCCGTAATTCTGGAATACGTTTCAGGACTGCCTGCATTCAGGCTGCAGTGCAGGCTCTTTACGCCCTGGGTGACCAGATATTCCGCTGTTTGAGAATCCAGAAGAGATGCATTGGTTGTCAATTCTGTCTGCAATCCTTTGTTAATCGCATAGCCGATCATGGCTTTGATCTGGCGATGCATTAAAGGCTCTCCTTTGCCGCTGAGGTTTATATTGATAACCCCCATAGCCTTTAAATCATCAATCAGGCGGCAATAGAGATCAAAATCCATTTTTTTTATTTCATTAAAAACACTTTGCTCTTTTAGATGGTCGACTCCGTTATCTCTGAATTGTTCAGGTGCATAATCCGAATGTTCCCGACACATAATGCAATTGTAATTGCAAAAATCAGTTACCCCGATAATCACTTTCCATGGACCTGTGAGGGCTTGTTTTTTTTTCATTTTACCCCCCATGGCCATGAGCGCATATCGTAGATATTTATAAGTAGAGTTCAGTCCTGCCACAATTATCACCTTGGTTGAGTTGATTTATAAATCTCTGCTATTTTTTTAACCATCGATCTGGCAGAGTACTCTTGTTCCACTTTCATTTTTCCATTGTTACCCATATTATGGGACATCTTCCGGTCGGTAAGCAGTTTTTCAATGGCATTTTTCATCGCTATTTTATCCCCCGGTGACACAATCAAGCCAGATTCATCTGGGCCGACAAGTTCAGGTACGCTACCGACACGTGTGGCAATTACCGGAATACCAAAAGACATTGCTTCCACAAGCGACAGCGGTAAACTTTCCCGAAGGGAGGGAAGTACAAAAATATCACACTGCTTAAGGAAACAATTGACGTTGTGATAGTATCCGGTGAAAAGTACGCGGCCACTAAGTCCAAGATCTCTGACCTCTTTTTTCAAGCTGCCCATTTCAACCCCATCACCAACAATGACAAACCGGGTCTTGGGCAAATCAGGATCCAGCTGAGATACAACATTAAGAAAATTCTTGTGCCCCTTTTCGCTTGACAATCGACCGACAACACCAACAATAAATTCCTCTGGATCAATTTGATATTCTTTTCTAAAATCACATTTCTTGCCACACCCTTTTGTCTCTTCAAGATCAATGGCATTATTGACCAGGCAGATCCGTTTAGAGTGTATGCCTTTTTCAATTAAAAAGCGTTTCATCGCCTGGGAACCGGCCATTACCCGGTCGAAAAAGGGCATGCATTTTATGTCTACAAATTCATAAAGCCTGATCTTCCATGAGGTTTGAACAAACCCATGGGCAGAACAGACAGAAAAACAGCCAGCTATTTTTGCCGCCACAATACCATAAATATCTGATAAGAAATCATGTGTATGAAACACTTGGGCGTTATATCTGCGAATTAACTGCAGAAAGCGAAAAATCACCCAGGGATTAAACCGGCTGATTCGCAGACATTCAACTGTTATTCCTGTTTGCTTGATCGCATTGATAAACGAACAATCTGAACCGGGATGAAGCCAGAGAATCAGTGTCAAGCTCATGGTATCGCGATCCAGGTATTTGGCCATTGCATGAATCAACTTTTCCGGGCCCCCTCCGCTTGCATAATAATAACGGACAGCAACTATACGTAATTGAGAATTACTCATATCTATGCCACTTGAATTGACAGTTAATCAATTGACTCTTCAGCTTCTTTCTTCAGGATGCAGATAATATACCGTGTAAAATACTCTTTTAACATAGTTCCCATAAGCACTTTATTAAAAAGAGAAGCAAGGGTACGTATCCATTTTTTATTAAAATTTCCATACTCCATTAAGGAATAATGATGGCAGGTGTAACCTGACTCTTTAATGAGTTGGTTGAATTTTTTGATGGTCATGAAATTGAGTTCTGGAAGTTGATCAAAGTAACGCCATTTGTTTTTTTTTTTTTCTTTACCGCCATTATGGAAATCCCAGAAACCGGCACGGAAATCGTCGGTGTCATAAATACGGGCAGCAACGTTGATCAGTGTTTTCTGTGAAAACAGTATGTGATTCCACGGGATGGGGATAAGGTTATCTATGTGGGCGCCGTGGGGGTTTAGCCAGGGTTGAAAATCTATACAGATAAACCCGCCCGGTTTGAGGACACGCATGCATTCATTTAAAACTGTTTCAGGATCTGAAAGATGTTCAAATACACAGTCCATAATAACAATGTCAAACTTTTGGTCATCAAAAGGTAATCCGCCCGGGTCACAAGGATGGAAATTTATTTTAACCGGATGGGTAAAATTTTTTATGCGAACCAACCGTTGTGCTTTTTCCAGCATTTCTGTATTAATGTCCGTACCGGTGATGCTGTGGATATTCTGTTGTGCATAATAAGACGTTCTTGCACCGACGCCACAACCCACATCAAGAATCCTTTTGTTTTGAAAAGATACTAAAGAATCGAAGATAGCATAACTTCTGGCAGCATCCTGAAATACGGTATCATAATAAATATCTTCACTGATAAAAGATTCTTTGTGGAATTGATCTAAAAGAGGAACCTGTTTCATGGCACGGACTAAGGCGTAACACACCTTTTCTGGGAATCTCATGGAATTATTCTCTCTTTTGTGCATAAATTGTTAAATTCAAGTTCAGCCCCACACGATGAAGTGCAGCAAAAACAAATTTTAAGACGGACATCACCATTTTTTTAACCACTATCGGTGCCCTATCGTTAAGAAATCGCATGGCAAATCCACCCATAATTGGAAAATGGGTTTGGATTTGAGTAAATTCCTCTTCAAGGTAGTTGTGTAGTGTCTCTTTGGTAAAGTAAAACTGATGCCCTTTTGCAATTAGAAAACAATGGAATCGATCAACAATTTTTGAGAAAAAACTATAATTGGGAACAATAATAATAATTTGTCCAGATGATTTCAGAAGACCGGATACTCCTTTTAAAATGCCTTTGGGGTTAGATACATGTTCAAGCGTATGGCTCATGTAGATAATATCCACCCCTTCTTTTCCCAGATATCTTTCAGCATCTTCAATAGAAGTATATACTGGAAAATTTTCATTTTCGTTTATATATTGGATGGCATCTTCATTCACTTCAATTCCATAAATATCGTAACCAAAATCTCTGGCAATCTTTAAAAAACGGCCGATACCACACCCGAAATCCAGTATGCGGCCGGGTGGGGGAGATTTTTCCATGATCCGTTTGAGTTCTTCCCTAAAGACCAGTTCATTTTTCAGGCCGCAATAGAATTCCACCCCTTTTTGCACGCCTATTCTGGCTTTCTCCTGAAAAGAGCGTCCAGCATCAATATCAAAAACAAGGTCACAATCCGGGCATTGTACAAGGACCAGGTCCCTGCTGCAATAGACCCTATGTTTCTCCGTGACTGTCTGACTACAGTGGTTGCACGTGGTGTGTTTCATCAATTACTGGTTCTGAATTTACTTTTTAAGATTCGATAAAAAAACAGAAAATTTCCAATCACATAACGTTTATACATTCGGCCCGGCTCAATAGCTAACCTGAAGAACCATTCCAAACCATTATTGAGCATCCAGGCGGGTGCCCTTGGGACATTTCCTGAAACAAAATCCATAACCGCCCCCATGGCCCAGACAATTGGTACATCTAGTTTTTTAATATTTTTATCAATCCAATACTCTTGAATGGGAGTACCCATACCAACCAGCAGGATATCGGGTTTTGCATGATTAATTTTGTCAATCAGATGCCGATTTTCTGATGGTTTGAAATATCCGTGATGGGTTCCTGCCACTATTAAACCGGGGTATCGGGTTTGCAGTATACGAGCAGCATTATCTGCCACACCTTCTCGGGCGCCCAAAAGATATATCGAATGTCCTTTTGATTCGCAAAGGGCGCATAGATCGTAAATCCAGTCCGCACCAGTCATTCTTTCAGGCAGATGCTTACCCAGTGTTTTTGCTCCAATCCGAACACCTTCTCCGTCACAATATACAATATCTGACTGGTTAAGAATCGTTCTGTACTTTTCATCACGATACCCCTGATTCATACAGTGTATATTTACATACATGATGATGGTTCGTATTCTGGATGCCAGTATGGCACTGATACGCTGCTCAAACTCTTTCCAGGTCAATGGGTTGATATGAATACCAAGAAGCTGGATTTTGCTGTTGCTCATGATGAATCTCTTTTTCATTCTCAATCTGTCATTATTCGACACCGCATGATGAAAATTTAAAAATAGGGGTCAGGATTTCTGCTGCCTGTCTCCCAGCTTGGCCATATAATCCGAATACTTTTGCAAATAAAATGTCAAATATCCTAATTCTCCTTCAAAACGGATAGCGTTTTTAGGACAGATCAAGGCACAGTAAAGGCATTCTATACATCCTTTTTCTATTGAAAAGCTGAAATCCGGAGAAGTGACTGGAAGTTGGAACGGACAGTATTCAACACAGAGATTGCAATCATTACACTCGGCTTGAAGTAAGTGCAGGTCTTCAATAATCGCCTCTTCCGTATTATAAACATCCTGGATAATCCCGAATCGATACAGCATGGGAGTCACATAAGAATTGTCAAATAAGGGACGCGCCTTATCCCGCAGTCCCATAAAAATATTATGCCCCAGCACTCGAGTTGTCAATTTGGGCGCGGGTGGTTTCTCTAAATACACAAGGACAGGGTATTGATTGATTTCTTTAATAACTGAAATATCGAGATACCCTTTATCCAAAGCAAGATTCAAACACGGGATCTCAGTTATCTCAAAGCCAGTTGATCTGGCACAAAATGCATCAATCAAATACGGATCCTGACCGGCAACTATCAGGCCGATGTTTGTTGGCGTTCCATCACCGGGGCCGTTACCTTCCATGGCAATCAATCCGTCTATAATATGAAGATGAGGCTTGACCTGTTCATTGACCCGGACAATATTTTCAATAAGGCTGGTATGCATTTTCTTTTTTTCCAGGCCTCCTGCCATACACCCAACCAGGTTTTTAAGACATATGGACATGACTGCCTCTGCATGGGTTTTAATTTTAGGCAGATTGATAAAAAGGGCGGCGTCATGGCAGATTTTAGCTACTTTTGCGCTCAAATCACAGGCCAGGTCAATTTTATCAGAAGGAGCACTGTTCAGGTCCAATAATCGAATGTCCAGTTGTTGAGCCAGTTTATCGATTTTCAGCCTGGAAAAAACATCTATTTTTTTTCGGTTGATGCCGACATTGCATCCATCCCCCATTACGATATTCTGGTATCCCAGCTTTTTTAATACTGAAATAACTGAAACCATCATTCTCAGGTCGGTTGAATTTCCCATTAGTGCATTCTGGTCATTGTTCAAATTGGGTTTTATAAAAATCAGTTCCTTTTTACCTTTTGGAAGCAAATGAGAATACAGTTTAAAAATATCAGCAACCGCCCGGTCAATGGACGCCCGGTCATGGCACATTTTAAATGCCACATCCCTGTCTTTAAATTTGAAGTTTTCCATTTTTATTTAACCATCTTTTGCTGACTTTTGGTTCCCATAAAATAGACCCCTGAAGCCAGACCGGTAGATCGATCAAAACGGTTTAATAACAAATCCAGGTATTTTAAAGGGGAGAGTATCCATCGAAATAAAATATTAAAAACCGTATATAATACATCATTATTAAAGGAGAACAGCAATGAAAAGTAATCAATCAGTATCCAGGCCACTGTGGAACTGGGCCCACAGGCCATGCCGCTGTCAACGCGCTTGAAGATTTCACATTGTATCTCCAGACCTTGAATCGTGTAGCGCTGGTAATCATTCGGGTATGCGTGAAAAGGCTGCAGAAAAGGGACCTCTATATAAGTAAACCCATCAGGAGAAAGAACTCTTTCCATTTCTTGGATAATGATTCCGGGATACCGAACATGTTCCAAAACAGCCTGGGCAATCACCAGATCAAAATAGTTATCCCCAAAGGGAAGGTTGCCCCCATCACCTACCACGTTAACGACGTCTCCCCGAACCAGCTCCAGGTTAATAGCAGAGGAAAGGATTGTCTTTCCCAGCTGGCTGATATCTTCACCCAGCTGGCTGCCCCCCCCACCCACCATCAATACTCTCGGTTCTGTTTTTTTTTCTAAAAGATGTGATTTTAGCTTTCGAAAATTGCTTGCTGCCGCAATATTTAAATGCGGATATGCATAAAATTTCCTGGCCACAAAATTGAGCATGGGAAAAGATTTAATATGACGCTCAATTTTTGACTGAAATGACTCTTTCATTTTTTCCTATAAACCAACAAATCCTCATATACC
>JAAEKY010000698.1 GCA_024227235.1 Desulfobacteraceae bacterium
GATATTTTTGAAGCCATGCCTGAACTTGGCGGTATCATCAGATATGGCATACCAGAGTACAGACTTCCCAAAAAGGTTCTTGCATGGGAAATCCAGGGAATTCTTGATTTAGGAATCAAAGCGTTTACCCATGTCAGATTTGGCGATGACTTTGGGCTGGGCTCTTTGATGGCCTCGGGATATAATGCTGTATTCATGGGAATTGGTGCATGGAAAGATTATGCGCTTGGGATTGAAGGGGAGGACCTTGACGGATGTTATAAAGGAATTGATTGGCTCCAGAGATTTTCCAGCGGCCAGGAAATGGAACTTGGAAAAACTGCTGCGATCGTCGGTGGTGGAAATAGTGCCATTGACTGCGTAAGAACACTTAAAAGGCTTGGTCTTGAAAAAGTGTATATTGTTTACAGAAGAACTAGAAATGAGATGCCTGCCAATGAAGTAGAAATCGTTGCTTCAGAAGAAGAAGGTATTGATTTTGTATTCCTCGCAGCTCCCACACGGGTCATTGGAGATGAAGACGGTAAAGTCAAGGGTCTTGAATACCTGAAATGTGAACTGGGCGAACCAGACGCGTCAGGCAGAAGAAGACCGGAACCGGTTGAAGGGTCTGAGACAGTACTGGATGTTGATATGGTCATCTCTGCCATCAGTCAGGCGCCGGATCCCTCTTTTAAGGAAAAAGATCCTCATGCCAGAATGAATGATCTGGAATTAACCCGTTGGAATACAATTGACAACGACCCTGAAACTCTGCAGTCTTCAATCCCCTATATTTTTACTGGTGGGGATGCTGCCACAGGACCTGACCTTGTTGTCTCCGCCATTGGTGGGGGAAGACGGGCTGCTCGATCTATCGACCTGTTTTTAAAAGGTGAACCTGTTGAGCCGGTTCCAGACTCATTACAGCAAAAACGAATCCATGAATCTATCTTTACCAAAGTGGATGGTATTCAAAAGAAACCTCGGGCAAAAATGCCGGAAATCCCTGTTGATGAGCGGCTTGATTCCATGATTGAGGTTGATCTTGTTCTACCAGAGGATGCAGCGACTAAAGAGGCTGAAAGATGCTTGAATTGCTGCAGAATCTGTTATAACCCGGATGAAGATTTCCCAATAGATAATACGTCCGCATAAGGCTTAGATTTTAGTCTAATAAAGAATAAAGGGTATCGCTATTTTGATACCCTTTATTCTTTTATGCTTTCATTATAAATATGCTAAAAAACAAATCAAATATATTAGTCCTTTCGCTATTTATTTTTTTAGGCACGGGGGTGGGCGTTTGTGCCTATTTTTATTTTCAGATTTCTTCATTTATAAAAACGCCTCATAATCCTTCTGGACATGAAAAAATCTTTATTATAACATCCGGACAAAGCCTTAAAATAATCTCAAAAAGCCTTGAAAAAGAATCGATCATATCAAGTAAAACATATTTCAAACTATATACAAAATTAAAAAAGGCCGGGAAAAAAATTCAAGCAGGAGAATACATCCTTTCGGCTTCAAAAACACCTGAACAAATTCTTGACATTCTTTTAAAAGGAAAAGTAAAACTCTATCGGTTAACCCTTCCTGAAGGGTTAACGATCAAAGAAATTGCAGCGTTGGTTGAAAAAGCTGCGTTGTGTAATAAAACCCGATTTATTGATCTGTGTCATGACAGACCCTTTATTATTTCCCTAGGGATAAAATCAACCAGCCTGGAAGGCTATCTATTCCCGGATACTTATTTTTTCCCAAAACCAAGCACATGTGAATCTATTATTTCCACAATGGTAGCACATTTTAACACTACGTTTACCTCTAAATGGCAGGAAAAAGCAAAAAAACTGGGATTTTCAACCCATGAAGTGGTAACCCTTGCCTCTATCATTGAAAAAGAAACAGGTGCAGCTTTTGAACGACCGATTATCTCTTCGGTATTTCACAACCGCCTTAAAAAGAATATGCGGCTTGAAAGTGATCCCACTGTGATTTACGGTATCAAAGACTTTGACGGAAATATTAAAAGAAAACACCTTAAAATGCTAACCCCGTATAACACTTACAAAATAAAAGGCCTTCCCATCGGCCCTATTGCCAACCCCGGGGCATTGTCCCTTAAAGCCGCCCTGTACCCGGATAAAACCAAGTATCTTTTCTTTGTGTCTAAAAAAGATACCACCCATAAATTTTCAAAAACGATTAAAGAGCACAATCAGGCGGTACGCAAATACCAGCTCAGAAAAAGATAGCTCAATACTATCTTTTAGTCCTTTTCCTTTGTCCAACTCAAAACTCAATAATCGACGTATTGCGTATACATCTGCGTTTGAATTTAATGGGTGCTCATCTTTGGAAAGGGTAAAAGTTTTCACTCAGTTTCAAAAATTATCCATGAGTTTTTCCAAGGGGGATTCCATTTTCAGCGGCGTCCTGCCGCCCAAAGGAATCCAATCCGTGAAAACCATCACCATGTCCTCCGATTAGTCTCGTTGATCAATATGTGAAAGCGAAAAGGAACATATTCCTGAAAACAACTAAAAACTCTTTATTTTTACAGATACAATAATCAATCGAATTCATCGAATTGTTTGAGATAAACAATCACGGCCCCGCTTTTTGATTTCTTCTTTCTATCCCATTCATAAAAAATTATAAGCTTTTGCTTTTTTAATTCCTTGAGAACATCCTCGACAACATCAGGCAGCACCGGGCCAAGATCAGAATGAAGCCCTTTTCCCACAATAATTCTTAAAGTGAAATAGCCCTGATGTTTACAACTTTGAATGAAAGACCTTGCTTTAACCTGAGCACCAATCGCATTATATCCATGGAGATCCAGTTCGACTTCAACGGGTGGGTACCGTTTTAATCTTTTTTTTACCGGCATGGGGGATGGTTTTTGGGTTGGTTTCAATTTCTTTTTTTTAAAAGACTCTTCCAACAGCTCAACAAAATCTTCTTCACCTTCATCTGAAATTACACCTCTGGATTCAGACAGATTATCCAACACTTGTACCCCATGTTTGTTTATTTGAACTTTTTGAGAGTTGTCAGTAACAAGATGATCATCCTGACATTCTTTTTTGCTATATTGTTTTTCAAATGCCTTTAATAAATCATGGTCGGAATCAAAAATTGGAAGTGCATTTTTTTTTCGCCTTTTTAGGTGCTTTTTCCCTTTGTTTGCCATAGGCTTATCCTATCCTAAGTTTTGAAAATTTTCAAGATTTTCAGACCTCTGGTTCATTTGACAACACATGGCCTTCCTGCTATTGTCACAACCATGATAAAAGGGAACATTGTAGAGTATATTGATCAGCAGAAAATAATTTCTGCTGTTATTTTACAGGAAAAAAAAGGCAAATTACGGTTACTTAATGAGAATAATCGGGAGGTTAATTTTTCCGAAAAAAGATTATCTCATATATCACAGATGCGTCTTGACACTTCTACTGCCCGAGACTCAATCGTTAATCAACTAAAACAGCTGACACTCAATCGTCAAAAATTATCAGAAACTATAGATATTAAAGAATTATGGGAAGTCCTTCATGACGAGTCTGAAGATATTGATATCTCAACAATGACTCTTTTTTGTTTTGATCCCCCTTTAACATCTGATCATGAAGCAGCTGTAATAAGAGCTTTTTTTAATGACCGACTTTATTTCAAATTTAATAATATGCTTTTTTCCCCCCTTACTGTGGAACAAGTAAAAACCAAAAAAAGGCAACTTAAACTGGCAGAAGAAAGGGAAGTCCTGACCCAGATGGGTGCCTCATGGATTAATGACATCTTAAATAATAAAAATGGCAGCAGTGTAAACCCTGATCCAAGGGTCATTAATGCGTTAAAATCCTATTACCTGTTTAAAAATGATTCTGATTCTTTCATACTTGCCAGAAATATTATTAAACGATCCCCTTTAAATTCACCAGAACAATTATTTAATGTATTTGTAAAAGCAAGCATCTGGGATCAAAATGAAAACGTCGGTCTGCTTGCCCTTCAGATACCCACTGTTTTCCACCAAAGGGTCTTAGACCATGAAAAAAAAATAACCAGCACCCAAATTAATTTTTTTGATGATCCCTTAAGAAAAGATCTGACCCACATTCCGTTAATAACGATTGATGGTCAGTCCACGCTTGATTTTGATGATGCCATCAGCCTTGAGAATACGGAAACCGGTTATACGCTTGGTATACATATCATTGATGTTGATGCCTATATCAAATCGAATGATCCCATCGATCTTGCTGCCCGAGAGCGGGCCAGTTCCATTTACATGCCGGATGATAAATTGCCTATGATACCGTCCAATCTTTCCGAGGATTTCTGCAGCTTGAAAGAAAATGAAATCCGACCCGGTATCAGTACGATTGTAAAAATGAATCGATTCTTTGAAATTCAGGATTACAATATTGTTCCCAGTATCATTAAAGTCGAAAAACAGATGAGCTACACAGAAGCAAATCTGCTAAATGGAAAGAATGATCCGATTACGACTCTCTACAGGATCGCTACACTTTTAAGAGAGAAAAGGCTCAAAGCCGGTGCTATACAGATCACCCTACCCGAAGTCAATGTGTGGGTGGAAGATAATAATGAGATTGGATATATAAAAATTGATAGAGAGAATCCCTCTCGCATGTTGGTTTCTGAAATGATGATCTTTGCTAATTCTTTAATGGCTGAGTTTCTTGCAAACCATAATATGCCAGCTGTTTTCAGATCCCAGGCCCATCCAAAACAGCGGTTGTTTAAAGGCATTGAAACCTCTTTAACCTTAAATTTTATGCAGAGAAAACAATTAAGCCGTGCCATTATCGGAACAGACCCTGAAATCCATTCAGGTTTGGGTGTTAAAGCATATGTTACAGCGACTTCCCCCATCAGAAGGTATCATGATCTTCTTACGCAGCGGCAGATAAAATCCATATTCGGGTACGATAAAGCCTACTCCAAATCAGAACTTGAAAATATTCTTCAATCAATTTCGTTTTCCATGGCCAATACAGGGCGGGTACAAGCGGCTAGAAAACGCTTCTGGATTATTAAATATCTTGAATCCAAGAAAGGCAGCGCTTACGAGGCACTAGTTCTTGACTGCCATAGGGATCATTATAATGTACTGGTTAAAGAATTCATGCTTGAAGCAAAGCTTCCTCCCAGCGGTATTAAACTTAAACATGGTGACATTATCGAAGTAACCATTCAGCATGCTGATGCCAGAAGAGATCAATTGTCCTTATTTGCATAAAAAAAACAGGACAAAAAAAATTGTCCTGCTCTTTTATAAAAACCAAAAAACTAAATTCTAGTGTTTAAAGCTTCGCTGTCCTGTATAGACCATTGTTGCATCATTTTCATTGCATGCTTCAATTGATTGGTAATCATTCATTGATCCACCAGGGTGAACCACTGCTTTAACGCCTTGGGCAAGTCCTACATCAATACCATCCCTGAATGGAAAAAATGCATCTGATACCATGGCAGATCCAATAAGACCACCTTTAACCTCTTTAACATCATTCTCAATTTGGGCCTTCTTGTCTTGGTCTGTCAAATTAGCAAACGGAATATTGTACTGTTCAAAGCAATACCGGTCGGCAAGCTTCCGATACGCCTTATCTACTGCTATTTCTGCAACCCCTACCCTGTCCTGTTCACCTGTTCCAATACCCACAGTGGCATTGTCTTTTACATAAATGACAGAGTTAGATGTAATCCCGGATTCAACAAGCCAGCCAAAAAGCATGTCTTCATATTCCTGCTGGGTAGGTTCACGATTAACCTTAAATGTTTCTCCTTTATATTCGGTAGAAGCGACTACCAAATCTTTAGTAGAAAGCGTTTGAGGCACAAAAGACCATTGAGCCACCATACCGCCATCCATGAGGGTTTTAAAATCAATCACTCTATCACCAATAAAATTTTGCAACTTATGAATATTGTTGATTCGAATGACCCGCAAATTTTTACGCGTACTTAAAATATCAAAAGCACCTTCCTCAAATTCCGGGGCGACTACAACTTCTGCGTACTGGCTGGCGATGGCTTCGGCAGTTGCCTTATCAACTGATTTATTCAAAGCGATACAACCGCCAAATGCAGCGATTCGATCTGCCATATAGGCTTTGTTATACGCCTCTTCAAGGCTATCTGCTCTTGCAGCCCCGCAGGGATTATTATGTTTAACAATAACCGCACAGGGGGTATCGGTAAAATATCTTAAAATATTCAAAGAGTTGTCTGCATCTGTAAGATTAGTTTTTCCCGGGTGCTTTCCGGATTGAAGCAATTCAATATCAGAGACCAGATGTTTACCCGGTTGAATAGTTTGTGCATCACCAAGCGCGAGATTTCCATTGATCAATCTATAAAGCGCTGCTTCCTGGCCAGGATTTTCGCCATACCTTAATCCTTTGTTCACGCCATCAATTACCCAAGACACTTTTTCATAAAAAAGGGTCTGTCTGTTATCCCCATCAACAAAAGAAACTTCAAGTTGAGGTGTAAAATGGTCATCCATAATTGTTTTGTACATCTCTTTGAGGTCTTTGGACATGGTTTATTCTCCTGATTTATAGCATGATTTAACATCATTAATAGATTTTTCAGCAAGATAGTCAGCAATCGTTCGATCATAGATTGCGGTATGCTCAAAGGCTTTCTGGGCAAGCTCATACCTATCCTCAAGGCCTAAAGCACCATTATTGGCCCTAAGTGTATTCACTATGGAAGGATATGTAGAGGGATTAACCACAGATGCGACACGGATAAAATTTTTGGCTGACGCCCGAATCATAGTTGGACCGCCAATGTCAATATTTCCCCTGGCATTTTCAATCGTAACATTATCCTTGGCAATAGTTTCGCTAAAAGGATAGAGGTTAACGACCACCATATCAATTGCCAATGCACTGGTCCGTTCTAAATCCATTTGATGGGCTTCATTATAAGTTTCTGTTAAAATACCCAGATAAATCTTAAAATCAAGCGTTTTGACTAGCCCTCCTTGAGTTTCAGGCTGACCAGTATATTCAGATACCTTTTTCAAACAAGAATCTGCCTTTTCTCCTAAAATTTCTTTTATTCTGGCATATGTTCCCCCCGTGGACAAAATCAAGACATCAGGGCTTAACTCAACCAATGCCGGAATAAATGTATCCAGGCCTGATTTATCCGACACACTCACTAAAATGGTCTTAATCTTAACTTGATCATCAATTTTATTGACTACATTCTTGCTCATAATCTTTCCTTATATTTGTTCTGAACGGTTAAAAATTTTGTCTTTATTAATGATACGATAAATAATATAATTAATCTCTTAAAGTCAAGGTTCTATCCTTAAGGGTATTCCCCCATTAAACACTTGTAAACTTGACAAAAGCAGGCCCTTTATAGGATGATATGGTCACTGCAAACCATTTTAAAAACACTATTTTTTTATAAAGCCTTAAAAATTAATCACATAAGGTCCATTAAAAATTAATTTATATATTATTTGAGGATACTGTGGAAAATAAAAAAAAATCGATATCACAACTAACTGCCGAATTAGAACAATGGAAAACAGATTGTTTGTTGGCTCAAGCAGAACTGCAAAAACGCAGAAACAAATATCTTTCAGCAACAAATGCCGTACCGGATCCCATCATTTTTTATGACTTGCACGGTAAAGTAACGTATTTAAATCCGGCATTTACTAGAGTCTTTGAATGGACTATGGAAGATATATTGAATAAAAAAATTGATTTTGTTCCTGAAGAGAACAAAGAGAAAACCCAAAAATTAATTCAACAAATGTTAGAGGGTGAAAAAATTTTATCCCATGAAACCAAGCGATTTACAAAAAATCGAACCTTATTAGATATTCAACTAAGTTCTTCTGCTTATAAAGATCATTCGGGTAAAATTATTGGGATCGTTGTGATTCACCGAGATATTACCCAACAAAAAAAAATAGCGAAAAAACTACTTGAGAGCGAGCAGCGATATCGATCAGCCATGGAGGCAAGTGCTGATCCGATTATCGTCTATGACAACCAGGGACAAGTTACTTATTTTAATCCTGCCTTTTCACGGGTTTTCAAATGGTCATTGGAAGAATGTATCCATGGGAAAATGGACGCCTTTGTCCCAAAAAAGAATTGGCCGGAAACAAAAAAAATGATCGATATGGTCATTGCGGGTAAATTTTTTTCCGGCATTGAGACAGCAAGATTTGATAAATATGGATCCATCATTCCTGTCAGCATTAGCGGCTCAACATTTAAAGATAAACATAATAAGGTCATTGGCAGTGTCATCGGTTTTCAGGATATCAGTGAACGCAAACAGGCAGAAGAGGCATTAAAGCAGAGAGAAAAATTAAAAGGAATTCTTGAATTGGCTGGGGCTGTTTGTCATGAACTCAGTCAACCCGCTATGGCTATTCAAGGATATGCTGAAATTTTTTTAATGGGTATTGATAAAGACAATCCTTTATATGAAAAAGTGGATAAAATCAGGGAGCAAGTCGACAGGATCGGAACGCTAACAAAAAAACTGATGAATATTACCAAATATGAAACGCGTGAATATACCAAAGGCCATAAAATTGTAGATCTTGATAAGGCATCTGACAATATATAAAATATATTTTTCTTATGCTGTATTATTGACCAAATATAGAAGATCTTTTATTAATGGGTTTAGCTTTTCGCGATGTTCCGGTGGTACCATCAATATGGCTATTTTTTCATTAAAGACAAATTGTTTATCCTCCTTCATCTTAGAAAAACTTGAGCCGCTCTGTATTGAATCGTCTGCAAAAAAAAGCCTTAACACATCTGATAAATTTCCAAAAATCCCGTGTTGATCCATATGCTCTATTATTTGTAAAAAAAGATTATTAAGGGTCAATGCGACAGGGGGCAGCTGTGCATAGCCTTTTTGCCTGCAATTTATCTGTGATATCAACGCCCTGCACCCAAATGGGCGGACATCATAGAGACTGCATAAATCGTCCTTCAGAAGCGGGCACTTCCCCCAGGACGGATCGTTTTCCTCTTCAGGTATGTCTTTGCCCTGCATACACAGTCGGGAAAACCTGTTTGTGGTCATTTTTGGAATATATCTTTTTTCAGGGAAATATTGCGTAATTCTTTTTGCACACTTTCTTTTTTCTTCTTTGGTTAAAAAAGCAACAATAAGCCTTGCCTCAAAGCTTGTCATCGTCACATTACAGGTACAACAAGATGAACATTTTTTTTGGCAAATATTATCAATCTTTGCGATGGCCTCATCATACAGCGTATAAATCTTTTTTAAGTGTTCAATCTTAGGCTTATCTTGTTGGTTTTTCATTAAATTTCTTTATTTTTCTTTAAAATTGATCTGTTTTGAGAAAGTTTATACTGCATCTATCCTAGTTTAACATAACAGTCAAATCCATTGCCAGGTGCTAAATGCTATAAGCAATATTTTTTTGACCGAATATAATTCGGTATAATACCCTAAATTTTAAAAGTAAATTTTATATTTATCCTTGACTTTACAATTTTATTCGGTAAAAATAATAAAATACAAAATTGAATTTTATTAAATTACAAATTTTGGAGATCATATGGACAATATTGATCGTCATACCTTAAAAGCGTTACAACAAGATGGCCGAAAAAAGAACAGCGAGCTTGCCAAGGAGACCGGGCTTGCACCCTCCACCATGTTAGACCGAGTTAAAAAACTTGAAGATAAGGGGATTCTTAAAGGATATAAGGCTGTTGTAGATCCTACAAAGATAGGACTGGATGCCCAGGGGTTTGCCTGCATCTCCCTTGATCGCCACCGAGTCAAAGATATCGAGTTATTGGAAAATGAAATCAACAAGATTCCCAATGTTCGTGCCTGTTATCACATTACCGGTCGGTTTGATTACCTTTTGCATGTAGTCGCTCCGGATCTGAATGATCTTGGCAAGCTGATCAAGGAAAAACTTGCCACCATTCAAGGCATGGGAAAAATTGAAACCTTTCTGGTCTATTCAGAAGTCAAACCTGATCAGGGGTGGCCCATTGATGCCACCCTGCCCGAATAAAAACACACGAATGAATGATTAAAAGGAGAATTAAAAATGTCCAAGAAAAAAGCCATCCATGATTTTTATAAAATGAAAGAGAATAACGAAAAAGTCACCTGGCTGACTTCATATGATTATCCCACAGCCCAGTTTGCGGAAGCTGCAGGCCTTGATATGATCCTTGTTGGCGATTCTTTGGGTATGTGTGTCTATGGATATAAGGGCACCGTCCCTGTTACCATGGATCAATGCATTGTTCACTCTGATGCGGTAAGACGGGGTGCACCCAATACGTTTATTGTTGGTGATATGCCCTTCATGAGCTATCAAACCTCGGATGTTGATGCTGTAAAAAATGCCGGTCGTTTCCTTAAGGAAGCCGATGTGGATGCCATCAAACTTGAAGGGGGTACACGGGTGGCTTCAAGAATCAAAGCTATTGTAGAAGCAGGTATTGTTGTTATTGGTCACATTGGTCTTACCCCACAAAGTTCTGGCGCTTTGGGTGGGCATAAAGCCCAGGGTCGAACAGCCAAAGATGCTGCACTTGTTGTTGAAGATGCATTAGCCGTTCAAAATGCGGGCGCTCAATTGCTTTTGGTGGAAGCAGTTCCTCCTGAGGTCGCCCAATATATCGCCCAAACCTTGACCATTCCTGTTTTCTCTATTGGTGCGGGAAAAGAATGCGACGGGCAACTTTTGATCGTGAGTGACCTTATTGGACAGTTCCAGGCATTTACACCCAAATTTGTAAAAAAATACTGCGACGTTGCCACCATCATCACTAAAGCGATGAAAGAATATTGTGCAGATGTTCGTGAGGGAAAATTTCCTGAAGATCAACACTGCTATCACATGATAGATGGGGAAAAAGAAAAATTTATTTCGCAGATGAAAAAATAATTAAAAGACAATATTTAAAAATGGGGAGAATGATAGAATGACTGACTTAAAAGACAGATTAAAAATTAATGTCAAAGACCTTGATGCGGTAAATCAGCTTATTGCAAATCCTGAGAACGATCAGGTTAAAGACCTTTGCGCACTGATTGAATCCTTTGGTGGTGCGGATGCCATTAATAAAAAAGCGGTAGAGGCCAGAAACCCTGAAACCTTAATGCAGCGTCTTAAAGATATAAATTCACCCTATGTTTCTGATCTTGAATGGCTGATGGAACAAAGAGATAAAAAGGCATTTGTCTCCATGGATGAGTATTGTAAAAATTTAGGCTGTGAGTCTTCCTCTATTGATTTTTCAAATGCTGTGACCCTTGAAGCCAGCGCCATGCAATTTTTCCCCTGGCTGATCGCTCAGGCCAGACAGGCCATTGAAAAAAAAGAGCTTTTACCCGGTCGTATCATCCGGGTGAGAAATATGGCAGAACAAGTTGAAGATAACGGTGATATCATGGCTACAGCCCTTGCCATGCAGATCATCGGGGCCTCATATGTAGAATCCCTTGATACAAGGGGAACAGATGGCAGCAATGTGCATCTGGGAGGCGGCCCTGCAACTATCGCGGGATTCTTTGGCGGTATTGGACAGCCCAATGACTACCCTATTAAATGGGCCAAAGAATATCTGAAATATTATACAACCTATGGGATTAAACAAGTGCTGAATATAAATTCCGGGACGATTCTCTTAGGCTATATGATGCACAGATTGGGTGTGGATATTGAGTTTAAAATATCCGTGTTTGTGGGTAATGATAATCCCTATTTTATCATGTGGACGCTCATGACAGCCAGACTTTTTGCACGTCAGGACGGAACCACATCTCTTGTAGGGTTCAATCTTTCCAACGCTGTGAATAATGAGACGATTCGACAAGCAAATGCGATCAGAAAGCAATTGGGACTTGAAAAACAGGTCCGGTTTGAACATCACATCACAGAAACATTTAAATCCATCGTTCTGCAACCCTACAATAGAAGAGACGAACTGGTAGAAATAGCCAAAGAAGTGCCCAATATTTCAGCAAAACATGAAGGGGGAGAACCGCAGATCGAAGAGACAAGAGAGCACCCCTCTGATATCTTTGATTATTTCATGGCTAAAAAAGATATCATAGACAATAACCTCATGGATGCCTTGATGGGTAATTACCTTGACAAACATCATTCTGTTAACCTTTCTGCACAAGCATTGATTAAGTCCGGGATTGGTGTAGTTGCCGCCCAAAACTTACATTAGCCCAGATTATGCATCTGCGAATTTATATTTTTAAAAAAAGGATATGAAAAATGATACCCTCAAGAATGCATCAATTTTTGCATGACGCTTTGCCCCAAAGTATTTGGAAGACCCGTCTGATCAAAGACGGTCCTTTCAGGTTTCTTGAATTTGGCCCTCTGGATGTGGATCGTCTTCAACGCCTGGGGATTAAAGTGGACCGCTTAGGACCACGCCTTGTCTCCTGTATGTGGAATGAAGAATCTTCTGTAGAAATCGGTGGATTTCTTGTGGTGGACAACCTTGCCATGGGACAGCCCTCTATGGGCGGGACGCGGATGCTGCCCGATATCAGCCCGGATATCATCCATAACCTGGCAAGAGGGATGACGCTTAAGAATGCAGCAGCAGATCTGCCATTTGGTGGGGGGAAATCAGGAATTGTGAAGCCGGAGAACCTCAGTGAAGAAGATCGGCATGAAGTGATAAAGGGGTTTGGGCAACTGTTAAAAAGATACAAAGAAATCTATATACCCGGACCCGATGTCGGCACCAATGATGCAGACATGAAAACCTTTGCCATAGAAAATGGGTTAAACAATGTTGTATCAAAACCCGTTGACATGGGAGGAAACAGGATTGATGAATTGGGTGGTGCTGCCAATGGTGTTGTTGTCGCCACCAAAGCCTTGTTAGAACATTTACCTAAATTAAAACAATTACCCCAGTTTAAAAATATTGTCATCCCCGAACCTTCGGATATGGATGTTCTCATCCAGGGATTTGGAGCAGTGGGAGCCCATGTCGCAAGAATCTTCCATGACTATGATCCTCAGAACTCTCCCATTATTAAAGGGATCAGTGATGAAAATGGGTACCTTCTAAATAATGAAGGGCTCCCCTGGAAAAGCCTTTTTGATATGTGGAAAGAATTTGGGGCGGTTTCCCAAAAATATTTCCACGATTGCATCATGCATGAGGATCACCCTGAATTAAATCAGATGGTGTTTTCAAACTCTTCAAATAATCTATTAACTGAATCTGCTTTCTGCCTGGTTCCTGCATCCCCTGTGTTCAACTATCTGGATGTGGATGCATCAACAAACCCATCCATGACCACAGACAGGATGGGAAACTGGCAAATCATAGTTGAAGGCGCAAACACCTATTCTCCAAATCCTGCAAGAAAAGCAGAGCGCAGAAGAATGGAACGCCACGTTTATAGGGACAAAGGGATATTAATCGCAACAGATTATCTGGTGAACTCTGGTGGTGTCATTTACGCTGCCCATGAAAGAATCATCCCAACGCCCGACCATCTTTTAATCCCCAAAGATCGATTAGGAAATCCAGAAGCCATTGAAAACTGGCTTGAAAAGAACCAAAAGGATTTTGAAGCATTAGCAGATATTCGAAGGAAAGCTGCGGTTAAAAAACTTGAAACCGTTATCCGCCGGAATATGGAAGAACTGATTGATGGACTTTGCAAAGATGCTGACAGCCTGCCCTGTGAAATTGCAGAGCAGATCAGTGTTCATCGAATCGCCTCTATGGAAAAATCAAGGACAGCCCAAGATATCATGGAAGAGGCGCCGACTATCAGTTTGGACAAAACCATAACCGATGCCGCTAAATTACTAGTAAATGCCCATGTTTCTATTGTTAATGTGGTATCCCAAAAAGGGAAACTCATCGGCATTGTGACAAACTGGGACATCACCAATGCCATGGCATCAAAACTGCCTATGGATTCACCATTAACTAAAGTCATGACAGCGGATGTGATTACCAACACGCCTGATGCGACCATTATTGACTGTATCCGAAAACTTGAGAATCATGAAATTTCTGCTATGCCAATTGTGGAAGATGATAAAGTTGTGGGGGTCATCACAGGTGATATTCTTGCCCGAAGAACGCTTTTCAGACTCTTGCAGACCATGACATAGACTGCTGTTCTGTAGTTCCAAGGACACCTGCCATGTCTTCTTTCTGAAAAATGAATTCAGGGGAAAGGTTTGAATAAAGTTTTCCGTTTCTCAGAATACCGGCAACAGTTGCCCCTGTCTTTTGCCGGATATTCAATGGCTGGATGGATTTTCCAGAGGCCACTTTACAAATCAAACCCATCAGCTGTTTACCAATATTTTTTTTATACAATAAGCATATTTGGCAAAGCGGGCAATTACCCGTGTCTTTTTATTAAATTGCTTAACCTTTGATTTATCAGTACAACTGTATTATGAATGAAGTCAGCGATTCAATAGCATATTCAAAGGAGGATACTCATGAGACACTTTGCTGGTGTATTTATCTTTTTCTTTTTTTTCACTATTGCATTTCAAGCAGATGCACATGATCAGGCGCAACTGTCGAAAGGCCAGACCATTTATGTTCCGGCATATTCGCACATTTATATAGGCAACAAGGGCACGCCCTATCTTTTAGCCATTACCTTAAGCATCCGGAATATTGATCTTTTAAAACCCATTACCATCACTGAGGTGAACTATTATGAAACCCAAGGAGAACGCCTGAAAAACTTTCTTACTGAGCCCCTCATCCTGAAGCCATTAGCCACGACACGATATCTTATCCCTCAAAGAGATAAAACCGGCGGATCTGGTGCAAATTTCATTGTTAAATGGGAATCCAAACAGATGTGCAATCCGCCTGTCATTGAGGCGGTTATGATTGGGACCCAGTCCCAGCAGGGCATTTCATTTACTTCCAGGGGTCAGCCCATTACAGGGGCAGATTAAACCTAAGGGTTCTCTTAAAAATAACTGGTTCCATCCCAACAATGCGTACACAGTTTTTCTTTTGGAAGACCAATCGCTTCAATAAGATCATCCAGTTTCTGATACCGAAGGCTGGTAAGGTTCAGCCGCTCAATAATTCTTTCAATCATGGCTGTATGTTTTTGGGATCCGTCTTTAGCATAGTCGGTCAAATCCGTATCTTCAGTACCCTCAATATCATAAATTGCTTTACGACCAGCCAGGTCCAGAGTTGATCTCGATGTTGAAAAATTTAAAAATTCACATGGATGAATCAGACATGGGCAGGCAATTCTCATATGAACTTCTTTTGCCCCATATTCATATAAAATCTTGGTATTATCTTTAAGCTGGGTACCTCTAACGACTGAATCATCGCAGAATATAATACGTTTACCATCGATTACTTCTCTTATAGGAATCAATTTCATCTGCGCTACAAGATCCCTCATTTCTTGATTTTGAGGCATAAAACTTCTAGGCCAGGTCGGTGTATATTTTACATACGGCCTCATATAAGAAATTTTACTTTCATTGGCAAACCCTACGGCATGACCAATGCCTGAATCAGGAATACCGGCCACAAGGTCTGCTGTAATTGTTTCTCTTTTAGCTAGCGCTTTTCCGCAATTATATCGAACTTTTTCAGTATTGATTCCTTCATAGGAGGAGACAGGATATCCATAGTATACCCATAGAAATGAACAAATCTGCATTTTATCACCGGGTGCCTGTATTTGCTCGAATCCTTCTGGTGTCATGAAAATAATTTCGTTGGGACCCACATAATATTCTGGCTCAAAACCAAGATTGGAGAAAGCACTGGATTCAGAACTTGCGGCAAATGCATTATCCCTTTTCCCTATAACGACAGGTGTTCGGCCGAGCCGATCTCTTGCTGCAAAAACACCTGAATCCGTTAAAATCAACATGGAGCAAGACCCTTTAATCTTGGCTTGGGCATTTGCGATTCCTTCTTTAAACGATCCTTTTTGACTAATAAGGATGGCCACTAGTTCAGAAGGGTTGATATCGCCCTGGCTGGCTTCTGCAAAATGGACATTTTTAGAAAAGGCTTCTTTGGCCAGGTCTTCAAGATTGGCAATTTTACCCACAGTTACCACAGCAAATTTCCCAAGATGAGAATGAATGATAATGGGCTGAGAGTCAGTATCACTGATAACCCCGATACCCATATTTCCGGTCAATTTATCAATATCCGAGTCAAATTTTGATCTAAAATAGGCATTTTCAAGATTGTGGATGGTGCGATGGAAGCCCTCGTTATCAACAGTCGCAATCCCCCCTCTTTTTGTACCTAAGTGTGACAGATAATCTGTACCGTAAAAAAGTTCTTTATTACATGCAAGTTTTGAAACACAACCAAAAAAGCCACCCATGATATCTCTCTTTCATTTTTAAAATTGATTATCTCTCTATTTCCACACCAAAATAAGATCAATAATAATTATTATTTGTGAAGTCAAACAAATTTGAGCTTTTTTTAAAAAAAAATTAAGGGAATACCCTTAGGAAATAAATTTCCAAAAAGTATTACATATATTTCCTAATTTATTACATTTTTTTCCTAAATAATGAACATTTAAAACAAACTTCTCTATGTTATTTCTCATCCAACTCAAATTAAAAAATTGATTATAAAAGTTGTTTTTATTATCCATTGAAATCATTAGGTTTTTTAAATCTGACTGATAGGCTTCATCCTTTAGGCATAGTGCTTGCATTTATATACTAAAATTGAGTTAAAAAGTAAGGTAAATTTAATACATCGCTAAGGAGAAAATATGAAAAAATTTTTATTGTTAAATGTTCTAATTGTTCTATTGTTTGTTACAAGCAGCGTTTCAGCCGCGACATTTAAGAAAGCTATTTTCTTCAGTATTAATGACGTTGGTGGATGGAAGCCTGGTTCGTTTGTACAATTTGTTGAAAGTGGCAGTACATATCTACCAACAATTTCAATACCAGGTTTCGTTGTAGATAAAGACCTGCCTTATATGGCCTCTATTCAGGGTTACTTTGGTTCAGATGATTCGTATACCGATGATCCAGCAGATGCAAATGGGAAATCTGTAATATGGAGTGAACCAGATAGCACATCGATAACAGGAAATATACTATCAGGAAGTGTCTTTCAGCTTGCAAGGTCTACCAATCTACAAACAATTGGCGGTACTGGAAGTAATCCAATAATTTCATGGGAAAATACTTTAACAGATATTGATCAATTCCGGGTCAGGGTTTTTCGCCCAACTTTTGATGGATTTCTGGTAGATGTAAGTTTGGCAGGTGGCTCTCGTGACTTTAATTTTAACGATATTGCTTTTGACTTTGATCCAGGTGAAGATTATATTATCAGGGTTGACGCTCGTAAACATCGAACTTTAGATAACCTTACTGGCTTTACAATTGATCAAGAGAATGGATATTGGGCAGGAATAATTAATCAGTCAACCTCCAATGATTTGGCTTATTCAAATCCAGTTCCTGTACCAGCCGCTATCTGGTTGTTCGTTTCAGGGCTTTTAGGATTGGTTGGTTTAAGACGTAAACAAAACTAAATAGTTCTTATTTAGTTTTTATATTTTATACGGCAGGGTCGCTTTTTGACCCTGCCTTTTTTTATTTCCCTTCCTTAAATTTATCTGCTTCATATTGTAATTCTCTGCTGTTTGGCGTATGAAATAATTTTAAACAAATACGTTTATTTTAATTCTTTCAATGAAACAATATTTTCCCTGCCAGGAGATAAAAAATGACTGCTGATGTATTTTTCATAGATTTAGAGGCCACCTCAAAAGAAAACCTTCCCCAAAAACTATCAAGACTGATAAAAAAAGCAGGTCTTAAGGACATTGTAAGCGACAATGATCTAACTGCAGTAAAAATTCATTTCGGGGAGCAGGGCAATACCGCCTATATTCGTCCTGTGTTTATCAGAAAAATTATCCAGACGATTAAAGCACACAAAGCAAAACCATTTCTGACGGATGCCAATACCCTTTATGTCGGAACCAGATCTGATTCTGTTTCCCATATTCACACGGCCATTGAAAATGGATTTTCCTATTCTTCCATGGATGCTACGCCGATTATAATCGCGGATGGGTTAAGGGGAAAAAGTGAGACAGAAATTCAAATTGATCAAAAAAACTGCAAACAGGTTTATATCGGTTCTGAAATTATTGGTGCGGATGCTTTAGTGTCTGTTGCTCACTTTAAAGGCCATGAACTGACTGGATTTGGAGGTACGCTTAAAAATCTGGGTATGGGATGCGCCTCCCGAAGGGGCAAGCTTGATATGCATTCCAATGTAAGCCCCAAAATTAAACGAAAAACCTGTATCGGATGCCGGGAATGTGAAAAGCACTGTCCTGCAGAGGCCATCTATCTTGAAGAAAAAAAAGCGTATATTAAAAAAGATGTCTGTATTGGCTGTGCGGAATGTATTGTCAGATGCCCAACCGGATCTGTTAATATTACATGGAATCAGACTGTTCCTGTTTTCCTGGAAAAAATGATTGAATACACAAAGGGTGTGCTAGAAAATAAAGAAAAAAAATCTTTATTTATCAACTTTATAACAGATATTGCCCCCAAATGTGATTGTCTGCCATACAGTGAAGCCCCTATTGTGAATAATATCGGTGTGCTTGCATCAACCGATCCTGTCGCCATTGATCAGGCAAGTGCCGATCTTGTGAACCAGCAAAAAGGACTGCCCGGAACCGTTCTTGAGACCAATCTCAACCCTGGGGAAGATAAGTTTAAAGGTCTTTATCCGTATGTTGACTGGGAGTATCAGTTGGATTATGCCCAAAGCCTGGGACTGGGTATTCGGAAATACAAGTTAGTTAAATTAAAGACATTGTCCTATTAACTGCCTTTTAAGGAGATGCCTATTACAGGCAATCACAGATTAAGTCTTCTTACCACCTGTGGGAGTATACCTATGGAGATTATCTGTATTCTCCTTTGCACTTTATTGAAACCCGGATGAATAGGACAAGAACAGACAATGATTTTGTCATTGTCCATGTATTTAAATAGTGCCTATGAAAATTAAAGGTGATCTGGAATAATGATGATAATCGGAGCATCTTTATTTATTACATATGTATATTGCATTTAATAAAAACAAAAAACAGTCTCACTTTATTTTAAGAGAATCTTGCACGATTGAGAATCAATTGACCCATAGAGATCTTTTTGACCTGGGTCCAGATCCTTCTATGTTTATAAAATATGCGGGCGGTAATGCTTTTTATTTTGATGAAGCAATAGAAGATGCCTTGTTTGAAGCAAATGCTGATTATGATGCTGATGACCTTGAAGATATTTTCTGGCCCTGGATTCGCCTGGACATTAGACAGGCGATTGATACTTTCAGAAATCGGTCTTCAAAAAACAATGATAAAAAACTTAGTGCCGCCCAAAAGGATCAAATCGTATCTCAAGTTCATTATTTTGATAAAAGAAGAGCTCACTATTTAAAATTTGGGGCCATGGATCAAGGCCCCATCGAAAACATGCCGATCATTTTGTTTAAGGACCTTATCCTTCAATCCAGGGATGAGATCGAGCAACACTTTCTTAAACAAGAATATTCTTTAAAGCCACGCGAACTAAAATCTTATGTCTATACTGTTTTTAACCTGCAAAGTTTTTTCTCAAGTTTTATGGCAAAAAGAATGCCCCATGCCCTTGACCAAAATAAAGTAGAAGACTATTTTCTTCAAGAAATCTGCACGCTAAATAAAAAATTCTTTCATAAAGAAACACATCTTGATGATTATCTGATAAAGTATGTCATCATGTTTTTTGATCATACGTACGCAGATACAACACTGCTGGATGATTTTGCTAAAGACTTCATGTCACGACATCGGTTTTATAAACCCAGGCCCAAAAAATCCATTTCTACCTATACTGCATGCAAGATATTTAAAATTAAGAAAAAAGAACTTCAAACGATGACAAAAAAGCATCTCACCGGTATATACCGCAAGATCGCCAGACAAGTTCATCCTGATACCGGCGGATCTCATGAAAACTTTGTTGCGCTCAACAATGCCTATCAAACTCTTTTAGAAAAAATTAAGCATTAAAAAAAATTCGGACCTCATTGAATTATATTTATTCTAAAAGACAGGGAATTTATTTTTTACCTGAGGCATTGGCAAACAAAAGAATAGCAATTAAAATTAATACGCCCCCAAACGCATGATGTATAGTCAATTGCTCCTGCAAAAACATACAGGACAATAAAACAGCACTGATCGGCATAACTGCTGTAAACATGCCGGCAGTATTACCAGATACCTTTGATACACCTTGAAACCAAAACAGATATGCCAGCACTGTAAACACAGCTCCAAAATACAGCATGGAACACCATGCTGTAAGTGTGACACTGGAAAAATCAAAAGAAATTGCCTGATATATGGAAAAGGGCAGAAACATGATAAAGCCCAGGAAACAAAGGTAGGCCGTCAAGGCAAGGTTTGAAATATCAGAGGAAATATGTTTTCGCATTAAAAGAAAAAATGCCTCGCCCACTACGGCACCAACCATTAATAAATTTCCAAAAATATGACTCTTAGATACGGATAAATTTTCGAAATTAACAAATCCATTTACACTGATAATACCTGCAACAACCAGAAGCACAGCAACTATTTGAATTGTATTTGGTCTGTCCTTGAAAAGCAAATATGCAACCATTACCATCATGGCCGGAGACGTACTAGTAATGATACCTGCTTCAATGGCACTGGTATACCGCAAACCCAGAAGAACTAGAAATGTAAAAACGAACTGACCACAAAAGGCCATAAAGAATAATTTTAACCCATCCTTTTTTGAGACCGTAAGCCGTTTTTTTTCATACATGAATACAATCGGGATCATCATCATTGATGCAATGGCAAATCTCAAGCCAGATGCTAAAAAAACAGGAAAAGCATGGGTGATGACCTTACCAAACACAACTGAACTGCCAACAATTATCATGGCAAGGGTAAGAGAGATATAGGCACGAATTTTGGGCTGCATTTAATTATCCTTTATTTAATATTTCACTATACAACCCATAGTTTGCCAAATAAAACTTTTTTTGACTTGGATAATATTGCCCATATTTGGATATTTTATACCCGTTGCCAGAAAAACTTTCCAATTGGGCTGATGATTAAAGGGGATATGTTTATAAAGAGCCTAAATGGGATATGTTTTGTTATTGATACTAAACAAAAGCTGTCCGCCTTCTTCCTTTATGTACTTAGAAATTTTTAATAACGCCCGACTTGAAAATTTAATTCGGTGATCAGGCGTTTGAACATAGAGGTTATCATTTTTAGTAAACAGCTGTGAGGGATCAAACGGTATTGAGTCATTATTATTTAAGAGGAGAATACCACCTTCCCTAAGTTTTAGATCTAAAACAAAAAGAGCTGTATCTTCATAAGGAAAATATACCTTTTCTTCATATTCACCCATTTCCTGAAATACATAATATCCTTTTTTATCCATACGGATCGATGCATTAAAATATTTTATGATTCTTGGGTGTTCAAATTTGCCATGTTCATTACACCAATACCCATCTTTATCCATCCAGAAAACAGCATCTTCTTTTGGTATAATTCTTTGCTTAGATTTCTTGGAATCCATGTTTTACCCTTCCATTTTCAATTTTCACAATACTGCCCGGGTGTAATCCCATATATTTTTTTAAATATTCGATTCAGATGACTCTGGTCAAAAAACCCCGTTGCATATGCTGTATCAATAATGGGAACCTTTTTTTCCAATAATTGTTTTGCTTTCAAAGCCCTTATATGGTTCAGATATATATGAGGCGTCAGTCCTGTTTCCTTGGCAAAAACTCTAAGAAGGTAATATCGGCTTATTTTTGCAACCTTGCTTAAATCATCTAAAGAAATATTTGAACCATAAAAACTTTGAATGTATTCTTTAACTTTTTTAACACTCTTTCTTTCTTTTCTAACAAAAATTGGTGCCACAGAATTTTTTGCATGCTTTCGTATCATTTTGGATATCAAGGAAAAAAATCGTGATTCTTTTTCAAGCAAAGAGACCTTAGGATCTTCAAAATCCATATGTAGTGTCTGAATTTCTTGTGCTAAAGTTTTATCTTTAATAACACCTTTTTTAAAAAACGGCATTGGCTTAATCCTATCACACAACTCATTACAAATCTGGTCAAGCTGTCCTTGTTTGAGATAAAACATTCTGTACTGCCATCCTTGTTTTGACACAGAGAACCCGTTGTGGACAACACCTGGATCAGCAATATTAATCTCACCTGCGCTCGCCACCACCTTCTCTCCTCTATAATCAAATCCAAGATTTCCCTTTTCAATAACGCCGATGACATGGCCTTCATGGTAGTGAGGTGTAAAGGTTTGCTTTTTATAGGACGCATGGAGCAACTCAAGGTTCCCAATATCAGGATACCTTGAAAACCTGACTTTTTGTTTTACTTTTAAACTCAAAATATACCCTTTTTTAAACTATTTTCTGCGTTTGAAAGTATCTTCTTTTTAAAATATCTCGTCTTGGACAAAATTGCCATCCTATTTTACTTTGTCAAATAAAAACGCGCCTGAAATAATCTGGTATTGATTATTTCAGGCGCGTTTGGCTTTTAATTATTGTTGAATATTTAGGCCATCAGACTCCACAATACACCGGCCATCTAATCCTTACATCATAAAGCTCCATAGTATACCGGCGCAAATAGCAGATCCGATGACACCTGAAGAGTTACAGGCCATGGCATGCATCAGCAGGAAATTAGTTGGGTCTTCCTTAAGGCCCACCAGATGGACTTCCCGTGCTGAACCAGGAACTGCTGAAACACCGGCTGCCCCAAGCAGTGGATTGATCTTTTCTTTCATAAAAAGGTTCATGATCTTAGCAAAAATAACGCCTGATGCAGTGGCAATGCTGAATGCAACGGCACCCAGCAAAAAAATCTGAACTGACTTGGGGGTGAGAAAGACATCACCCTGGGTTGATGCGCCAACAGTGAGCCCTAAAAAGATTGTCGCCGTATCAATGACCGCTGTTCGGGCAGTGTTGGCCAGGCGTTCAACCACACCTGACTCCTTCATGATGTTACCGAAGAAAAAGGGGCCCAGCAGCGGAATGGAAGCCGGAGCCAGAAAACAGCAGAGGAACAGGCCGATCACTGGAAAGACCATTAGCTCTTTTTTGGATACCGGGCGAGGTTCGGCCATACGGATAATTCGTTCCTTTCGGGTAGTCAAAAGCCGCATGATCGGTGGCTGAATAATGGGAATCAGTGCCATATAAGAGTAGGCTGCTATGGCTATTGGACCGATCAGGTGAGGCGCCAGCTTGGCGGTTAAAAAGATTGAAGTGGGGCCATCAGCACCACCAATAATAGCGATAGAGGCCGCCTCTTTCGGCATAAAACCTAATGCCATCGCACTCAATAGCGTTGCCCAGATGCCGGTCTGAGCCGCAGCACCTAAAAGCATGAGTTTGGGCCTTGCCAGCAATGAGGAAAAATCTGTCATCGCCCC
>JAAEKY010000699.1 GCA_024227235.1 Desulfobacteraceae bacterium
ACCCGAGATGAATTAATGGATAACCCTGATGTAAAATCGGCATATTTTGGTGTTTGATGATAAGAAGGAGATAATCCTGTATGACGAATAAAGATACCCATATAGAAAACGAGCTTTCATTTACACGATTTGATCAGATGAGTGAAAAATATCCGGATAACACGGCAGTACTTTATCTTGGAGAAAAGTTTTCATATAAAAGGCTTAGGAATTTAAGTGAAAGATTTGCAGGCGCACTGAATAACATGGGAATTCAAAAAGGGGATAAAGTCCTGTTGTATATCCCCAATTGTATTCAGTGGGTGATTGCCTATTTAGGCATTCAAAAAGCAGGTGCAATTTTGGTTCCAGTATCCCCTATATATACGTCACACGAAATTGAGTACATGATTAAAAATTCAGGTGCAAAGACCATTATTTGTACAGATACCAATTTTGGCTATGTAAAAGAGATTTTTGAACCGGCAAATCTAAAAAGGGCGATTGTTACAAATCTTGTGGATTTATTGCCACCCTGGAAGCGATACCTGGGTGTATTATTTGATAAAATACCCCATGGCAAAGTTGAATATGACGATAAGGTACTTTCCTTTAGATCATTGCTAAAATCTGAGCCATTGAATATTGATATTGAAATCGATCCGGTGAAAGATTTATCCTATATCCTTTATACTGGCGGTACAACAGGGTTTCCTAAAGGTGTTCCGGGGAATCATGCAGGGTCTACTTCGTATATAAACGATGTTACTTATACTGTGGCAGGCGATCATTTAAAAGAAGGCAACGATGTTTATATCGGCATTAATCCCTTATTTCATATTATGGCATTGGGACTTTTTATGGCCATTGGCCTGAATAAAGGTAATATGACAGTGCTGATGCCTGTTCCCCATGTGGATGCTATTTTAGAATCGATTCAGCGCCATAAAGTCAGGTGGTTCTTAGGGGTTCCTGCACTGTATAGAATGATTTTGGAAAATGATCGCCAAAGCCAGTATGATTTATCTTCTTTAACCTATTGTTTTTGCGGCGGTGATGTATTGCCTGAAAAAGTACACAACCGGTTTAAGGAAAGATGCAATATACCCATATATCAGGTTTACGGTTCTACAGAAGTGGGCCATGTGACGTACTCAAAAATCGGAACAGAGCCATCATCAGGTTCCATAGGGTATCCTTTGAAAAGTCGGGAATGCATTGTGGTAGATCCTGTAACGCTTGAATGTGTTGAGGATGGCGAAAACGGTGAGCTTTTTGTTACATCTGAACATTCAATAAAAGAATACTATGACCGACCAGATGAGACGGAAAGGACATATATTAAAGTCAATGATAAACTTTATTGCCGAATGGGAGATTTTGTCAGCTGCAAACCCGATGGTGAACTGGTATATATGGAACGGTCTGCTGATATTATTAAACATAAAGGATACAGAGTCTCCGCTTCTGAGATCGAGGCCACATTACAGGATCACCCAACCGTTATCAATGCCTGTGTCATCGGCATCCCTGACGAAAAAGTAGGGGAACGGATTAAGGCTATTGTTGTGCTCAAAGAAGATGCCAGGGGCGTTGGCGGTGTAGAACTCATAAAATTTTGTGGTGAACGCCTGGCATCTTACAAAGTGCCGGGATATATAGAATTCAGAGATATGCTGCCCAAGTCAAAAGTAGGTAAATTATTACGCCGGGAAGTCAGAGATGATGAGAAAAGAAAAATGTCAAAGGAAACTCGAAAGGTTTAATTTTTATGTTATTTTAAAGCGCCTGCCCTTTTCATAAGTTCAAAGGTTCATGTTATAATGCCTGATTAGTATTTTTAATCGGGCATTTTTTATTAGAGAGTCATGAAAGAAAAAAAGAAAAAATTTGTGGTCATTTGGGGTATTTTAAAGGAGAGTCTTATGGCCTTTTAGGTCCTTAAATGGCAGCCACCATAATAAATGATCATACAGGTTATGAAGCAATCATTATCGGAGTTACCAACGAAGACAAACTTTCAGATTTAAAAAAATAGCTTTAAATCACTATTTTGAGAATCAGAAAAAAGTGCTGGGTTTTTCATCTCTTGGGGGAAGGCCAGATTTGTCTGAATTTGCTAAAGAGCTGAAAGAAGAAGGGGCCACTCATGGGTTTATTCATCCCACCCCTTGGGATACGAGTGATATTTCGTACGAAATTAACAAAACCATTAGTATGTATCAGTTGTCACGGGATATTTACCCAGTCACAGCACCCATTTAATTATTCATCATGCCTCAGGTCTTGCAGACAGGATACTTCAGATTGCGGTAGAAGAGGGTATAGAGTTTTCAAGATTCGGGACCACTATAGGATAGTGGCAGACAAAGGATCAATCATTTTTATAAAACTAAATTTAAGTATTTTACTTGAAGTTGTATGGGTTTTTGGGGTAATATACAAAATTAATAAGTCTTTAGTCATTCGCGATATGAAAGATAATTGGCGTTTCCAAAATTTGGGCGATGCAAACCGCCATCTCAAAGGATCCTTTAATATGGGTAAAAAGTCAGCCACCAATTTTGCTGAAAATCAGATAAAAGAACTTAAAAAAAAATTAAGAGACACTAGAAAAGAAATTAAAGAGCTTAAGCTTACTGAAAAAAGTTCAAAAGCTGTACTGGACGCCTCACCAAATTCAATTGTTATTTATGATATGGATGGAAATGTAAAGTATCTTAATCAGGCATTTACAAATACGTTTGGCTGGCACCTAAAAGATTTTATAGGAAAGAAAATTGATTTTGTTCCTAAAAAAAATAGAGCGGAAATTTCAAAAATAGTCGAGCAATTATATGAAAAGGGTCAGACAGAAGTTGAAACTCAACGCTACACCAAAGATAAAAAAATTCTGGATGTGGAACTAAGCGCCGGTGCATTTAAAAATAGTGAGGGTGATTGGGTCGGTTCATTTGTTATTCTTCGTGACGTTTCCTCCCAAAAAAAGGACCATAGAAGAATTAACAAATTGAATACTAAAATGAAAAAACGAACCAAAGAGTTGGAATCTTTGAATGACAATTTGCAGGAAGCTGTAGATTATGCCATTGAAATGAGTCACAATGCAGAAGAGGCCAATAAAGCAAAAAGTAACTTTCTAGCCAATATGAGCCACGAAATCCGAACCCCTATGAATGGGGTGACAGGCATGACGAATATTCTTCTGGACGAACCCCAGGCTCCTGAAACACGAGAAGGCCTGGAAACTATAAAAAGAAGTGCGGAAACGCTTTTAACGATCTTAAATGATATTCTTGATTTTTCAAAGATTGAAGCCGGTAAATTAGACATTGAAAATATTGATTTCAATTTAAGAAATATGGTTGAGGAAACGCTCGAGTTTATCGTTATGAAAAGCCATGAGAAAGGGATTGAACTCACTTATATGTTTGATGAGGACGTTCCTTCTTTGCTCATTGGGGATCCCACTAGAGTTCGACAGATTATGATGAATCTGGTTGGCAATGCGATTAAGTTTACAGACAAGGGCGGGGATATAAATATCCTGATAAAACAGCTCAAAGAAACGAAAAATAAAATAAAGATTGTTTTTCAAATAAAGGATACTGGGATTGGAATCGGAAAAGAAGATATAAAGAAATTATTTCAATCTTTTCATCAGGCCGATGCTTCCACAACACGTAAATATGGAGGAACAGGTCTTGGCCTTGCTATTTCAAAACAATTGGCAGAATTAATGGGAGGAGATATTCAGGATGAAAGCAAAGTAGGGAAAGGTTCAACATTTTCATTCTCTATTCTGTTTGAAAAGCAAAAAAATGTAGTAGAAAAGTTAAGGACTCCCCCTGAAGATCTTAAAGGAAAAAGAGTCTTAATTGTTGATGATAATCAACTCAATCTTGATATCTTAGAAGGCTTTCTTTTAAAATGGGATTTTTCAGTTGAGGCAACAACAGATGGCAACCATGCTATCCAAATGTGCAAACTGATGGCAAAAACAAATATGCCATTTGACATCATTATTACAGATTATCAAATGCCGGTAATGGATGGCGCAGAACTGGGCAAGACCATCAAAAGTGATCCCGATACAAAAGAAATTAAACTCATTATGTTGACCTCCCGGGGCCTTCGGGGGGAAGCAAAGAAGATGCGAGAGATTGGATTTGATGGATACCTTTCAAAACCCATACGCCGGTCACAACTATTTGATTCCATCGTTTTGGTCTTTAGTGGCCAAAAATTAGATAAGGATATATCAAAAGAGATTGTTACAAAGCATCTAGTTAAAGATATCCAAACCAAGAACACAAAGATTCTGGTTGCTGAAGACCATCCGGTAAATCAGAAAGTTATTCAAAGTATTTTAAAAAAACTCGGGTTTCAATTCCATGTGTCCAGCGATGGCCAGAAAGCGTTAGATGAACTTGAGAAAAATGCATATGACTTAGTGCTCATGGATGTTCAGATGCCCGTAATGGATGGGTATGAATGCGCCTTGCGTATCAGGAGACCTGATTCAAATGTGTTAAATCATGACATCCCCATTATTGCGTTGACAGCCCATGCTATGAAGGGTGATATGGAAAAATGCATTGATGCCGGGATGAATGATTATGCAACAAAACCTGTAGATAGCCATGTGTTAGCCCAAAAAATTAGAAAATTATTATTTAATAAAAAAAAAGATTCTAAAGTTTTGGTTGATAAAATGTAACCTAAGCACCTGTATAAAGGCTTATTTATTGAACAGAAGGATTATATCCGTTTTTTATGAATATTATTTCAACCATTGTTCCGATTTTCATCATTATTTTTTTAGGGTTGTTTTCAAGGCAGAAAGGATTTTTCTCTCCAGATTTTATTAACCAGGCCAACCGTCTGGTTTACTATATTGCCATTCCGGCTATGATTTTTAGTGCCATTTCAAAAGCTGCGCTAAAAACTCAAATGAATCTTTCAGTCATCATCATTACACTGGTCACAATACTCTCAATTACGATTGCGGCATGGGGGATAAGCCATTTTTTAAACATACAAAGATCGTCAAAAGGGTCTTTTATTCAAAGTTCGTTTCACGGTAATTTAGGATACATTGGTCTTGCGGTTGCATTTTATTATCTGGGAGACAGCGGCTTAGTAAAAGCAGCTATTATAGCAGGATTTGTAATGATTCTTCAAAATATTCTGGCGGTTGTTGCGCTACAATACCATAGTGGGGACGCACAAGATGGCCCAAAGATGTTTGATACAATAAAAAAAACCATGGGCAACCCGGTTATCCTTTCTGCTATTGCAGGTATTTTATTTTCTCTTTTTAGTGTGCCAATGCCTGTAATCATTGACAGGAGCCTCGATATTTTAAGAGGATTGGCATTGCCCATGGCATTGCTGATTATTGGCGCTTCTCTTTCCTTTGAAAAGTTAAAATCAAGATTTTTTAGTGTGTTATTGTCTAGTTCGTTAAAATTGGTTTTCATGCCTGCAATAGGATTTATATTTTATAATTTATTCTCTCTATCACCTGAAAATTATCTTCCGGGATTGATCATCCTTTCCGCACCAACAGCCACATTAACCTATATCATGGGAAAAGAGATCGGAGGCGATCCTGATTTTGCCGTGGCAGCCATATCAATAAGTACAATTTTTTCAAGTGTCACTTATGGTGTGTGGTTAAGTTTGTCCTGAAATAAAATTATGGGTTTGTCATAATAACTTTTCGATTTAACTTATTTTTTTGGCTTCCGACTATGCCAATTAGTTGTTTTAAGTTTATGCCATGAGGCATTATCCAAAATAAGAGCAATGGTCTTTCAAATAAAAGAGGCAGTTTTATCAGCTTCATCTAAAAATGCCTGGACCTTTTCTGAGTCAAAATGTGATGCATCAATGGCAATGAATTGACCTGTCCTTGGACAAACCATTCCAATGATGTTCATCCTCAGCTTACTTCAGTTTTTGGTTCCACGGGTTTTCGCCTATTTTTATCCCAATGTGTTCGGGGGAGAGGATTTCCAACCCAACGAGAGATTCAAAATAAACCATTTGGATCAGCGAAGATTATGTTCTTTCCCAGAATCGGTACACCATATAAAAAAATGGAATGAATTCGCTTAAGCTGATTTTCAAAGAATGAGAAAATGAAATTTATTAGGTCTGTATATTGGTGTCCTGTCTTTGAAATTATGACGCATTTGAAGATTTAATTCCCAACTTGCAATTTGATATCTATACAAAAAAATTATTCATGCTTATTAAATGTTTCAAATTTTAATTTAATAAATAGTTCTCTAAGCTACCATGATGATCTTGATGAATGAATTCGCAACCAATATCTGTAGGTGATAAAAAAATTTTTATCCGAGCAGTCTTTACTATTATTGATTTTTCTGAATCATCCAATGTAAATTCAATCTTTATTTCCTGACCGTCTTCCAAAGCAGATGTCTTCAACATCTTTACCCTAACACCATGGTTGGATATATTTTCAACTAAAACAGGAAATTTTTCATAATTTTTCATTAAATGGCCTTTTAACTGCACATCTCTACGAGAGGCCCGCCTTCGCTCTAACATAACAGAAAAACTATGACCACAACAACAGGTATATATTAATTCTAGAAGTGTTTCACTACCATAAAAGTCGGATACATCTTTTTGCTCAATCTCCCCACACTTAGGGCACGCAATGGATGCTGTTAAATTTGAAGTTACAAAAATTTTTTCAGCCAAATTCCAAATCTCCTTTTTAATTCATTTAAGTACCATGTTAGATTTTATTACCGGTATAAAAAGAAATTAGTAAAATTCTTATATTAAATTAGTCTCATTTTTTATTAGCATTGTTTTCTTCTGTTTTTCGTAATTTTATCTCTGCCTGCCGCTTGGATTCATAGAGGCACTTGTCAGCTCCTCTAATTAATATTTCATATTTGTCTTCATTTTCTGTTTTAAGAAAGACATTCTCATCTGTAAAGGCCTTTTTTGAATTAGATTCATTTTCAACTTGATTCATATTGTCACCCATTCAAATTAATCACAAAAGGTAGTGTCAAAATTTGTATGACCCATTATCATATGAATTATTTGATTTATGTGTAATCGTGATAATTTTTTTTATTTTCTCTATTGGCAGTTCAAAATAATTCATCAAATCTAAATCAATACCACTTATAACGATGTCTTTTTTTATAGAAGGATTATTTGATCGTGACAAATTGCTGTCAAAAAAATCATTTTTTAAAAATATTTTAATTGAGGAGCCTTTATTTAAAAAGTCCATTTTTTTAATATTTTTAATATTGATCTTTCGAATAGAATTATCCAAATCAGCAATTGAAATCTGTCCATTCTTCACTAGAAATTTCACCTTTTGCTCGCTATTATTTTTAACGGTTGTACACTTAATACTTGTTGCAGTGAATCTTTTTAACTCTCCTGAGGATAACTGGATATCGCCGTTCCAAGTTTCTTTCATCAAATCCGCTACCACTCTTTTTTTATTCTGTTCTGAGGAAACATTGATCTTAAAATTTTGGGATTTGGAAAAATCTACAGGTACATGTTTTTTATAAGCATATCCTTTTGAGATATCAATATATGAATACCCTTTTTTGTTCTTCCAAATAACAACATCCATAACGTCTACAACAATCACAAACTCTTCGTTTTGTTGATATTCAAGGGTGTCTGCTTTCAAAATTAAAGGCGAAAAGAATAACAGGATGGTTAAATGTATAATAATTTTTTTTAACATTATCTAAACTCGGCTATAATCTGTTTTAGCTTTTATTCTTTGACGTTTAAATTTTAATTTTTATCTAACACTTCACGTATTTTTTGAGAAAGATCTCTCATCACAATTGGCTTTAACAAAAAACCTTTAATACCCATTGACTCTGCTCTTTCCTCGGTCATATTATTGCTGAATCCGGTGCAAATCAGTATAGGAATATCGGGGCGCATTTTCGTCAACGCAACTGATAATTTATCTCCAGGCATATTCGGCATGGTCATATCCGTGATGACTAAATCAAATTTATCAGAATTGGCCTTAAAAACTTCAAGGGCATCAATGCTGCTAATGCATGATGTGACATGATATCCCAACCGCTCCAGCATCTGTTTCCCCATTGTAATGATTAAGTTTTCATCATCAACTAAAAGGATATGTTCTGTTCCATGCACGATACTCTCATTGTTCAGGTTGCAATTTTGGATTTTAGGTAAGCTCTTTTCCATCGGAAAATAAATATTGAACTCAGTGCCCTTGCCTTGAGTGCTTTCCACCTGAATAGAACCTTTCATACTTTCCACAATACCATGGACAACAGAAAGCCCCATTCCAGTTCCTTTCCCTATCTCTTTGGTAGTGAAAAACGGATCAAAAACTTTTACTTTCAGTTCTTTATCCATTCCTTCACCAGTATCACCAACTGAAAGGCAGACATAATTACCAGGCACCATATCAGGATTTATTTTATTGTGTTCATTCAATTGAATCTCTTTCAGGCTTATAGTTAATATGCCACCTGACTCTTCCATTGCATGATAAGCATTTGTCGTTAGATTCATAACAATCTGATGTATTTGAGTAGGGTCGGCTTTAATTGCATTGCAGTCCGGCCTGATATCTTGTTTTATATCAATGGTGGTTGGAAGTGAAGACCGGATAAGTTTTAATGCTTCCTTGATAATAGGCTGCATCTTCATCAATTTTTGTTCGGTACTCTCCTGCCGTGAAAATGTAAGGATTTGTTTTACAAGGTCTCTGGCTCTTTTCGCACCCGAATAGATTTTTTCCAGGTCGCTGTGTGCAGGGTTATCCTCAGGAATATCTTGCAGCAGCATTTCTGTATGCCCTAACACAGGGAAAAGAATATTATTGAAATCATGGGCAATACCGCCTGCTAATGTTCCGATAGATTCCATTTTTTGAGTCTGCTGTAGCTGTATTTCAAGTTTTTTCTTTTCCGTAATATCTTTTAAATTAACGACGAGCCCATCATTTATTTCATGATTACCCTTTATTATCGCTGCGCTGAGAAGCACGTCTATTGCTACACCATACTTGGATAATCTTTTTGTTTCGAATCGAACTGGAATTCCAGATTGATAAATCTCTTTGATTTTAAATTCAGTATTTTTTTTCTGATCTTCAGGAACAAAAGGGATACGTTTATTTCGTAATTCATTTAGCTGCCAGCCAAACACATTCGTAAATGAAGAATATATATATTCAGGGTACCCTTGATTATTATATACGACAATTGGATCTGGGCTTGCATTAAAAATGGCCTTTAGTTGTTCTTCGTTTTTACGTAATCCTTCACTACTTTGTTTTAAAGCTTTCTCAGCTTGAATTCGTCGCCATATATTTAAAGTCATGGCAATAATTGTAATTATCAACAACAAAATCAAGGAGGCAGCAGTAAAGATTTCTTTTTTATATAAATCGAAAGCAGAAAAAGGTTTGTTTATTATAACACTTCTTTTTGGAAGGGATGATTCTGTCAGACCGAATCGTTTTAACTGTAAGTAATCAAATACGACCCGGTTTGTCCCCTTTTTTATCACAGGGATGTTATCAGGATCCTCACCATCCAGGATTCGCTTGCCAATTTTTGCCATCGTTTGACCCTGATAGTAACCACTGATAACTTCTCCTCCGACCACGCCACTGCCCATATTAAATTCAAGGAGACAATAAACAGGCATCTGACTTGCTCCGGAAATCATCTCACCGACTTTTTCATATGTAAAATATTTTCCATTTTTATCAGCGAAATATACACCCAGAAGAACAATTGTGTTTTTATTAAGGTCAGTTATTGTTGCTTGAAGTTCATCGATTGATAGGTTTTTGGAAAATGTAATGTTGATTGTTCTCTTCATGTCATTCAAAGCAGCATCAATATCTCTTTTCCAGGCCCTTCCTGTTTCAAGATAATCGTTGATAATAAAAATATGTTTTGTTCCGGGGTGAAGTTTTAATGCCATTTCAACCGTATTTCGCGCTGAAAAAATCTCAGCAACACCAGTGAATTTATTTGATTCGATTATCTGGTTGTCTTTAAAATTATTTACCCCGCAAAAAACCACAGGGACTCCCGGAAAAAGTTCGTCTCTGTTTTTTCTAAGAAAATCGAATGCATTATTATCAGATGACAGAATTAGAGAAAATGCTCTGTTTTTATATTTCTTTTTTAAATGGGTTTTATACGAGTCAAAATATTCAGATGTATGAAACTGTTTAGAATCCATATTGGCAATATGAAGAATCGTATTATTTTTGTCAGGATCAAGGACATCATCAACAGCGGCAACGATATCTTCCACCCAGCTCATTCGCTGGTTATAGGAATTTAATAAAAGCACATGTTCTTGAGCCATGAGTGCAGAAAAGTTCGAAAAAAATAAGAAAAAAATTATAATGATGATACTATTTATACGCATATCTAACCTAATCTTCTGAAAATTTTGTTTCTTAATAAACATCCAATAGTATTTATGGTTCATTAAAAAGCGCGGGCAGATTCTTTAATTGTTGTTTTTGCTTCTTCTCCAATTTGAACAAACCTGGTATGTTCGAGCCCCAGTTTTTTTAAAAGTTTCAACATTTTCTTTTCTCCCTCATTTTTTTTTTCCTTTTCATCCTTTTGATTTTTATAATTGAAAAAATCAAATCCAATATTTTTTGCAAGATTATTCGCAAGATTAATGATCAAAAGATCCTTTTCTCTTTTTGCTGAGAAATTACTCCAGTGATGGAGTTCTGCTATTTGAATAAAAGTATTTGAAAATTTCCATTTTTTTAAGAGAGCACCGCCAAATGTGGTGTGGATTTCCTGGATAGCAAACAGTAAATCATCATCTTTAAAAGATTCATCCGGATTAATATCCACAATAGCTTTAATCAGCAACAGCTTTCCGATATCATGGATTATTCCCATTAGAAATATGGTTTCACTATTTTTTAATTTTAATTCTTCAGCTATTAATTTCCCACAACAGGCACATGCAAATGAATGCATCCATAATTTTTCTAATAATTCTTTTACGAAATTGTTTTTCGAATTAAAAATATTTTTATTAGTTATTGTTAAAATAGTGCTGTGAGCTGCTTTCAACCCTAATCTGACTAAACCGCTATTTAAGTTGTCTACTATGTCGACCCCTTTATACAAAGGCGAATTTGCTATAGATATCAATTTGCTGCAAATCACTGGATCTTTTTCAACTATTTTTGCTAACCCTTCGATGGATGCATCGTCACTTTCGAATAAACTATTTACCGCCTGAATAATGTGAGGCAGAACAGGGATATTAATTTTTCCCTGATAAAATTTTTTAATTATATTTTCCACGATATCTTTATGTATGGATTTGTCTTTTTTTAATAATTTTTCAGGTATATCAAAGCCCATGCCCTCAAGGGATTTAAGTAATAGATATTTATTTATCGGTTTTGTAAGATATCCATTGCATCCCAGCTTTATACATTTTTTTATAGTGGCTGTATCCATACGGGAAGTTACCATTATAATTTTTGCTTTTTTGGCCTTGGAGATTTTCATTTTTTGTTCTTTTCTTCTAATCTCGTTTAGTACTTTAAGGCCGCTCACACCTGGCATTGAAACATCTAAGGTTAAAAGATCAAACGGCTTTTTCTGCTCCACGGCTTTTTCATAAATTGCAAACCCTTTTTTCCCGTCATCGGACATCTGACATTCACTAATCGGTTCCATAATTTTTTGTATTACTTTTCTGGAAATTTTCGCATCATCGATGATTAAAGTTTTCATTTCCATCCTCGTTTTTTATTTCCGGGTTAAAAGCCTTCAAGATACCTGAATTTATTTGTTCTACATCAAAGGTTTTTAGTACATGCTTACTTTCAAATAATTATTTTTTTCTGATGAAGCGTCCAAATCAATTATATCTCTTTTTAGGTATTTTTTTGTTTTATACTGAGTCACTGACATCAGTTTTTTGGTTATTTCGCCCAATCGAAAGGCTTGGCCTTTTATTTTCAGCAAGACATCTGCATGGCTATTATCATCTGGTAAATCTCCCAATAATATTTCAGAAAGCCCCATGATAACCGTTAACGGCTGATTCATCTCATGACAAACAGCGCCGGCCATTTCAAGAACACCATGAAATTTTTCTTTTTCAGCCAACGTTCTCTGTAGTTCAATCATTCGCTGCCCCACATTGATCCGGGCTTTTAATTCATCTTTAACATAGGGTTTTACCATATAATCGTCTGCCCCAGAGTTAAGCCCGTGTGTTATATCTTTTGAATCCCCCTTAGCGGTTATAAGGATGATATAGGGCGGAGCGGTTGTTTCTTCCTGCCGTATGATTTGACAAATATCTACACCATTTTTGTCCGGCATTATCCAGTTAAGCAAGGCAATCTTTGGGGGATCGTCGCCCAGTAATCTGTTAACGGCATCATTTCCATTTGAGACAGATATGACATCGTATCCCCAGTGAGTGAGCATCGCTTCCAATATACGTCTGGAAGTTATATCATCTTCAGCTATTAATATTTCCATAAAAAATCCTTATAAATCAATGATGTACAATTGCTGGTCCAATATTTTTTAAGCGAACCAACTCTTTTTCCAGCGCTTTGACATGGTTTCTGGTTATAGATAAATCATTAACATTAGATGTTTCGATTTTAGAAGCTATTTTTTGAACTGCGATGGCTCCTACATTTGCGGAAGAACCTTTTAATATATGCACTTCATTGTTGACAGCCTCTATATTTTTTTCATCGATAGCTGTGATTATTGTTTTGATTTTTTTTAAAGTTTCAATTAAAAATTCATTAAAAATTTCGATAGCGAGATCTTCATCCCCCATAACCCTGTCAAGGAAACCCGCCCAGTCTAAATTATCTTCCGTGAGAAAATTACTACCTGGGGATAGAATTTTATCGTCACCATTACCGTTTTGATTTGGCAGCCATTTTTTTAATTTTTCCGAAAGCAGCTCTGGTGTAAACGGTTTGGCCATATAGTCATCCATGCCAGCCGTTAGACATTTCTCTTTGGCTTCTTTCGTAGAATCAGCAGTCAGGGCGATGATTGGGATATGATGATTCTTCACATTGGAATCAGGACTGCGAATCAGTTTAGTTGCCTTAAATCCATCCATTTCAGGCATCTGGCAATCCATGAGCACAATATCATATTGTTTTTTTTCAAGGGTGGAAACTGCTTGCTTCCCGTCAGATACTGTATCAGCTTTATACCCTAATCGTTTGAGGGTGGCCAGTGCAACTTTCAGATTGATCACATTGTCATCTGCCATTAGGATTTTATATTTCAAGTTCCGGGTTTCAGAAATAGTATACTGTGTAATAATTTTATTTTCTTTTTTTAAAGTACCTGCATCAGGGCTAAAAATTGTAGCAAGACAATCATAGAGATATGATTGTTTTATGGGTTTACTTAAATAGGCTGAAAACCCTATTTCTTCAAATCGTTTTGTATCACCCTTTGCCCCCATGGATGTCATCATGACAAGAATCGTGTCGTTTAAATCCGGATTCTGTTTAATTCTTTTTCCAAGGTTTTCACCATCCATCTTGGGCATCTGCATGTCAATCAAAACGACATCAAACCGATCTTTCTCAAATAGAGCCTTTTTAAGTTTTATCAATGCCTGATCGCTGTCAGGTGCAGCGTCATACTTGCATCCCCATACCTTTAGCTGCTCTTTTAAAACATACCGATTTGTTTTATTTTCATCGACAATTAAAAACCGCCGGCCTTTAATCTTGCCGGGTAAAATAAATTCCTTTTCCTTGGCGTCACTCTGTTTTTCAAAAACCACTGTGAACCCGAATTGAGATCCTTCTCCTTCTTTACTACGAATTCCAATTTCACCACCCATGAGTTCACAAAGCTGCTTTGAGATTGTTAACCCCAAACCAGTACCCCCATATTCCCGGGTCGTTGAAGAGTCTGCCTGGGAGAAAGATTCAAACAATTTACCGATACTCTCTTGCGGGATACCAACCCCTGTATCTTTAACCGTAAACAGGATCATGACTTTTGAGGTATCATCTTCCTTTACAGCAATATCAATACTGACTTCTCCTTTTTGTGTAAATTTAACGGCATTGCCAACAAGATTTATCAATATCTGGCGTAATCGTCCTGGATCGCCCTTAAGCTGCAACGGGACATCATGATGAATCATCGTAACATATTCTAGACCTTTGCTCTGGGCTTGTACTGCTACCAGGTCATTTAGTTTCTCAATAGTCACCCTTAAGTCAAAATCAATAGTCTCAAGTTCAATTTTACCGGCTTCTATTTTAGAATAATCCAGGATATCATTGATGATATTTAAGAGTGATTCAGAGCTGCTTTGAATCACTCGGACAAATTCCCGCTGCTCAGAGTCTAACTTTGTGCCTAATATGAGATTTGCCATTCCTATGATACCGTTCATGGGGGTGCGAATTTCATGGCTCATATTTGCCAGAAACTCACTTTTGGCGACATTACCCATTTCTGCTTCTATGGCCAGCTGGTTTGAACGCTCTATGGCCATCTCCAGTTCAGTATTTGTTTTATCAATAGCCAGATTTGCTGATTGCAGTGCTTGATAGTTATTATAAATTGAGGTTTCAATTTTGCCAGTATATCTAATAAAAAATAGTGAAAGACACATGGCTGTGAAAGCACTGATGATAAAAATTCCCAGCCACAGTTTCATTGTACTGGCATGCATCATTGTTACATCCCATATGACGGTGATGTCTCCTACATCTGTATTGGAAGCGTCTATCAAAGGAAGAAATCCAAAATAGTATTTCTTATTATCAGCTGCCATCGAAATTATTTCTAAATGATCTTTGTGTGTAAGGGATAAATGTTTTTGCAGTTCACTGGGAATATTAAGCACGGTTTGATCAACAACGATAAAATCCTGGAATTGATCCCAGTCCCCCCTTTTTCCTATCATTTGAAGCCCTTCTTCCCACTGACCCTGATTGAGTTTTGATTTTTTAATAAGAAAGAAAAGTTCTGCACCCACAATTTTTTTAATTTTGGGTGTAATGTGCTCAATTTCCATTCCAAGTTCAATATATCCTGTATGCTTGCCATTAATTATCCAGGGATGGACAACACGAAGGGTGAATGTACCAAATTTGCCTAATTCAATTCCAAAAGCATTGGTTTTTTCTTTTTCAGATTTTAAGGTTGTGAACCGGTTAATTTCGTCGCCGTGCTTTTCAAAATTATGTACTCGCAAGAAATTTACCCTGGAGAGATCTGTAAAATAAAAATGTGTGATTTTGTATTGTGTATAAAACTTGTCAAAAACTGGTTTAGCCAGTTTGAATAAGCTTTCTCTGTTTTTAATTA
>JAAEKY010000700.1 GCA_024227235.1 Desulfobacteraceae bacterium
ATACTGTCATCATTACCGACCACTTTTTTCTCTCTTTTTTTGAATACCTGTTCCGACGGGCCGATCATCAGGTCGGTGTCACCGCCGATAAATTTTTGAACGCCGGCACTTCTGATGGCTGGCTCTAGGGGCGAATTATGAACCTGGCAAGAATTGAAAAAGAGCACCTTATCGTTCAAGGCAGTGGACGAAAGCCCATTGAAATAACTGGAAGATACCGTACCGTTGGCTACCTGGATGGCACTTTTAGTACCATGGCCGACGCGGCCCAGCAGAATCAAGTTGTCGCAGCTAAGCCAATTTTGAATAGCTGAGGTGCTTTCCGCGGAACCTTTGAGTACTTTTACGTTATACCCGGCGCTGTTAGCGACACTGCTCGCGTAGTTGATGGCCGACACCGCAGTAGGAATACCGTCTTCGCAGGTGGAGAAAACCATGTCCACCGATGAGTCCGGGCATGAGGCGTAGTAAGCGTCATATTCCTGAACCGTGATGTCCGCAGTATCCTGGTAGTTATACACGATGTCGGTGACTTTATAATTACCAGTAAGATTAACGCGAAAAGTTTCATAGGAATAGGTCGTACTGCTTAAGAGGTAGACGATCAGATAGCCTACATCTCCCGAATTATCATAAACCACTCTCACATTAGCCTTGTGTACCTGGGCCTCATTTAAATTGAACTTCTTTCTGATAATTCTTTTTACTTTGTTTTGATTAAGCGAAGAAGCCCCATAAATTTCAGACGGGAAAATATTAATGGGTGCCAACGCCCAGGCAGATGCGCTTAACATCAATAAGATCGTCAGGGCATAAATCAAACATAGCTTTAGCTTAAAATGCTTTACTTTTGTCATACTAACCTCCTTAGTTGTTTGACAGTGATGAGTGTTGAGTATGAAATGTGAGGCGCAGGTTTTTTGAAAAAAATTCCACTGCCGAGTTTATTGAAACCCCACTGACGGATACGTAAGATATTTTTTTATCTTTTGTCAAGAAAGATCACGAAAAAAACTATATTTCTAGAAAAATAAGGGGTTTTTTGATTGATTTATCAAATAGGTAATAAATGTTATAATTTAAGCACTTAACAAAAAAACATTGTACTTCAATTCTTTTATATTGTTTGAAATATTTTAGCTTTCTAAATTTCCATATAAAATATTTTAATAAAGGATATGTAAATGCTTTTTTGCCTTTTTCGCAACCTGGAGGGACTTTATTGTTCCACCGAATAAGCAAATTATATGAAAAGGCCTCGTTGATTATTACAACCCATCTAAATTTTGAAAAAGGGTCAAAAGCATTTGGTGATGAGAAAATGAACGTTTTTTGAGATACACTTTTTGCTTCTTACGTTGCATAAAATTATTTTTCCAGGGTGTTTTAGATATTTAACCTGGAAGTACATTTTGTAAATTCAAACTGTCGTGGGAAATTTGTATCAAATGTTTAATGGCACCCATTGTATTAAATTAAATCCTATGGGAATTTTCACCAAATGTGCAATTATGCCCTTATTTCGAATAATTATTTTAAGAATCACTATATATTACGAAACCATCAGTTTTTGTTTAAGGCCAGTGAGGCGTAACGCAGTTTTATTATTATTCAGAGCCAATTCCAGAGCTTTGGATGATCCCACAATAATTACAAGATTTTTACCCCGAGTCATAGCAGTATATAACAAATTTCTTTGTAATAAAGGGAAATGGGCTGTTGTCAGCGCAATAATAACGGCTGCATATTCACTTCCCTGAGATTTGTGAACAGATATCGTATATGCAAGGGTCAGCTCATCCAATTCCAGAATATCATATTCTACAATGCGACCTTCATAATCCACCAGCACTCTATTTTCAGATTTAATAACGTCATGCACAATCCCGATATCTCCATTAAATACATCTTTCTCGTAATTATTTTTCAAGTGCATGACCTTGTCATTGACCTTAAACTTAAAGCCTCTTGCATCTATGCCGCCTTTAGATTTATTTAATACTTTTTGTAATTGATGGTTCAAATTAATGGTACCTGCTTCTCCGCGATGCATTGGCGTTAGGACCTGTATTTCATCAATGTGTGGAAATGCTTTTGGTACCCTTTTTGAACATAATTCAAGAATAGTTTCCACTACTTTTTCCGGTCGCTGATTTTCTATAAAATAAAATTCTGACAGTTCCCCTGATCTTTCTTTTTGAAAATCAGGCATCTTTCCATTCCGGATGCTATGGGCATACATGATAATAGGGCTTTGCTTAGCCTGCCTGAATATCTTTGTCAGGGGAAAAACCTTTATTTGATCAGAATCTATGATATCAGACAATACATTACCAGGACCGACTGAGGGTAGCTGAAATGTATCTCCTACTAGAATAAGGTTAGCACTTGCCGGCATCGCTTCAATGAGACGATACATAAGCATGGTATCCACCATAGAAGCCTCATCTACAATAAAAACATCCAAAGCAAGCGGGTTGGCAAAATTTTTTTCAAAAATCCCACTTTCATGGTCAAAGCCTAAAAGCTTGTGCAGGGTAGAAGCCTTTTTTCCCGTAACCTGGGAAAGTCGCCTGGCAGCTCTTCCTGTGGGTGCACTTAATACGACCTTTAAATCTTTTAATTTGTACACTTCGCATAAGGCGCGAATCAGGGTTGTTTTACCGGTTCCAGGCCCCCCTGTGATGACGACTATTTTTTCTTGCAACACCTTAGTGACAACATTTAACTGCTCTTTGGATAATTTAACCGCAAGTCTTGTCAGAACATTCTCAAGAATTTGATCTTTGGTGATTTTATAAGAGGTATTTGACATGGACAAAATGGCCTTCATCCTATTTGCAATTCCTGATTCAGCCTGGTAAAGCCTTTTAAGATAAACCCTTGTCTCATCTTCATCAATTTCCGTCTTTACCTCATCCAAATCAATCAATGTTTCCAAAACCTGCTCAAACTTATCTTGCTCCACCCCTGATGTCCTTGCACTTGATTTGAATAATTTACTTTTTAATGCATAAACATGCCCCTCATTCTCAAAAAACAAAAGGGTATAGATCAGACATGCCTCAAGACGTCTTTTATCATCTTTTTGCCCGTCGTTATTCATGGCGATCCGGTCTGCTATGGTAAACCCGATCCCAGGAATATCTTTTGCTATAACATAAGGGTCTTGCTGTAAAATATGAAGCGCCTTTGAACCATACATCTGAAGAATGGTTGCGGCATGGTACACGCCCACGTCATTTTCCTGGAGAAACTGCATGACTCTTCTGACAGCATGATGTTTGTTCCAAGCCTGTTCTATTATTTCTTTTTTTGCAGCACCGATCCCATGGATTCTTTTTAACTTTTCAGGCTCATTCTCAATGATATCCAAGGTGCCTTCTTTAAAATGATCGACGATTCTATCGGCCAGGGATTTTCCAATCCCTTTAATCATACCCGACCCTAGATATTTACGGATGCCTGAAATAGTCGCCGGCAAAACGACATTATAGGCTTCTATCTTAAACTGATCTCCATACTTGGGATGGGTCCCCCATTTCCCGGAAACTTCAAGGCTTTGCCCTTCGAAAACCCCTGCCAGGTGTCCCACAATGGTAACAGGATCACTTATTTTTTCAATTCGAAGTTTTGCAATCGTATAATGATTTTCCGAATTTTGATAGGTAAGACGTTCTAAAACTCCTTTGATAGTGATCATTTAGAGACCTTTGAATAATATTCCATTTTGTTTTATTGCAAGGAAGATTAAAATTATAACCGGAGGAATATATAGAATATTTTGAGGATTATCATTTTCATATTCCGTGGCAATTGGACAAAAGGGGGCGTTATTCAAAGATCTCATTTATAAGTTCACGTTTCTAATGATCCACAAAGCGGCTTCATATAGATCTGAAGCGATATAGTCCGGTGCAATTCCTTTTTTAGAAAGTGCTTGTTCTGCTTTTATTCCATTACCGGTTTTAACCAACACGGTTGTTTTGCAACCAGCGGTAAGCGCACATTCAATATCTTTTGCACTGTCCCCTACCATACAGGAACGATCAAGTGCTATCTGATATTTTTTTTGAGCATCGTTGATTAACCCGGGTTTTGGCTTTCTACAGGAACAATCATCTGTGGGTGTATGAGGGCAAAAGAAAATATCATTTATATGACCACCTTGTTTTTTAACGCCCTCTATCATTTTTTTAAAAATACAGTCTAGTGTTTCCATCGTAACCATCTTTCTACCGATCAAAGACTGGTTGGTGATCACAATGACATGGAAACCTTTTTTTGTAAGAAGCGCAATTGCCTGAGCACTATTAGGGATAAATTCAAATTCTGACGGACTTTTGATATATTCAGAAGAATCTTTATTGATAACTCCGTCCCGGTCCAGAAAAACAGTATATTCCATAATTTTTATTCTTTATTCTGCAACTGCAAAAGCGCTGGAAAATCCTTGTGTAATAATTTTTTCACTGAATCGAATGGCATTTTTCAAGTTGGTGAACCGACCGATTCTTACCCGATAAAACGTCCCTCTGTCATTTGTAAATGTGGAAATATGGGAATTTTTATATTTTCGCGATAATTTATACCGATATTTTTCTGCATTGGCTTTGACCTGGAATGCCCCTACCTGGACGGTAAAATTACCTTTCCAGTAATCTATAGCTTTAAAGGTTATAGGATCTTTTGTCTTCTTGGAATACGATGTCGCCCTCCCAAGGGCTGTTACTCTTACTTTTGCTGTTCCAGGGCCAACGATCCCAATCCGTTTTGCTCCTGTGTAAGACAAATCTATGATTCTTCCATAAATAAAGGGTCCGCGATCATTAATCCTTACGACAATTTTCCGGTTGTTTTGAAGATTGTGAACAGTGACCCAGGTATTCATAGGCAATGTTTTGTGTGCTGCAGTCATGGCATACATATTATACCTTTCACCATTAGATGTTTTTCTGCCATGAAACTTCCTGCCATACCAGGATGCCTTACCATTCTGCACAAACCCGGTGGCGTTTGCAATGGGTTTATACCGGACACCTTTTATTTTATAAGGTTTCTGAGTTGCAAGAGTCTTTCCCCCGCTGGTGGGGGGGGGATAATTTTTATACGTTGATGATTTAGGCGGCGGAATATGAGCACGATCATATTTGGCATCCAGCGTGGATGAGCATCCAAAAAAACAAAATACGAACAAAATCAGGGTCAAAGTTATGAGCTTCAAAAGGATACTCCACTATATCTATTATTATCAATCAAGCGCCAAAGTTAGCACATCTTCCATTTTATCTATAAAGTGAAATTCAATAGAATCTCTTATTTGATCTGGCACATCTTCCATATCTTTTTTATTCCATAATGGCAGAATAATGGTTTTAATCCCTGCCCGATGCGCAGCAATAACCTTTTCCTTAACCCCACCCACTGGCAGGACCTCTCCTCTAAGTGTAATCTCACCACTCATGGCCAAACGCTTTTTCACACACCGACTTGTCATCAAAGAAGTCAAGCAGGTGAGCATTGCCACTCCTGCAGAAGGGCCATCCTTTGGAATAGATCCTTCAGGTACATGGATATGAAGGTCATGATTGTTGAAAAAAGAGTCATCCACACTTAAATTTTTTGTATTGGCTCTAATAAAGCTGAGAGCAGTGTTGGCTGATTCTTTCATAACATCCCCAAGCTGCCCAGTTAACGTAAGACCTTTACCGCCTTTCATAGCCACTGCCTCAATAAATAGGATTTCACCGCCATAAGGTGTCCAGGCTAATCCAACAACCACACCAGGATTGTCTATTCTCAAAGCCAGATCCGGCATGTTGAGCGCCGGTCCTAAATATTCATGCAGATCCTTTTGCCCTATAACAACATTTTTAACTTCGCCTTCTGCAACCTTGCTTGCAACGCCTCTACATACTGCTCCAATCATGCGTTCTAAATTTCGTAAGCCTGATTCCTTTGTATATCCTGAAATGATCTTTTTGGTTGCTCCGGATGTAATTTTGATCTGGGTTGAGTTTAGGCCATTGGCGTCCCTTTGTCGGGGAACCAGATATCGAGTTGAAATTTTTAATTTTTCTTCTTCGGTGTAACCATTCAACTCTAAAACTTCCATTCTGTCTCTTAATGGGGCTGGAATGGTATGAAGTACATTTGCTGTGGTTAAAAACATCACATTTGAAAGGTCAAATGCCACATCCAGGTAATGATCTGAGAATGAAAAATTCTGCTCAGGATCCAAGACTTCCAACAAAGCGGATGAAGGATCACCATGATAGGAGGAACTTACTTTGTCGATTTCATCCAGCATGAATACGGGGTTCTTTGTTCCGGATTTTCGTAAACTCTGGATAATCCTTCCTGGAAGTGCGCCGACATAGGTCCTTCTATGCCCTCTTATTTCAGCCTCATCTCGGACACCTCCCAAAGCAATTCTAACAAATTGTCTGCCAAGCGCGCGGGCAATAGATCTGCCAAGAGATGTTTTACCCGTTCCTGGCGGGCCTGTAAAACAAAGAATGGGTCCTTTAGAATCATTTTTCAATTTTCGAACGGCCAAATACTCCAGGATTCTCTTTTTGGGTTTTTCAAGTCCATAATGATCATTGTTTAATATTTTTCTTGCCACTTTAATATCGAGCATGTCCTCAGAGTTTATGTCCCAGGGCAATGATGTCAACCAGTCAAGATACGTTGATGCAACCACATATTCAGAAGATGACGGGTGCATCCGCGACAGGCGTCTCAACTCTCTTTTCCCTTCTTTTTGAGCTTCTTCAGATAGGCCTTGGTTTTCAATTTTTTTTCTGTATTCTTTTAACTCGACGCTTTCTTCGTCTGTTTCACCTAGTTCTTCTTTTATGGCTTTTAGTTGTTGTCGAAGATAATATTCTCGCTGGCGTTTATCCATATCTTCTTTTACCTGAGTCTGAATCTTAGAGCCCATCTCAAGGATCTCCAATTGATCATTGACCAATCGCGTCACTTTTTTCAGCCGTTTGGTCACATCTAAAAGCTCAATAATTTTCTGTTTTTCTTTGACAGGCGCATTGATAGTTGATGCCACCATATCTGCAAGCACATTAGGCTCTTGCAAAGATTTAATCATATGGCCCATTTCTGAAGGCAAACCAGGAGACATGTCAACAATCTTTTCATATTGTTCCACAATATTGGCCATTAATGCTCTGTTTTCTTTATTCCGATTGGTATTTTTACTTTCCATAATACCAATTTTGGCCTGCATATATTTTTTGTCTTGCAAAAATGTTTTAACTCTAAAACGGTTTAAGCCCTGTATCAAAAGCTGGGCCTTATCATCTTCCATTTTGGACATTTTTAAAATAATCGCAACAGTACCAATCCTGTGTAGATCCTCTGCCGTATGTTTTGAATCAATATCAGATCTTTTAGATAACAATAATCCCAGCATTCGATTCCCGGTCATGGCCTCATCAATCAACTCAACAGCTTCATTCTGAATTAATACAAGGGGCAGCACCATCTTAGGGAAGAGGTTGGTGTCAACTATGGGAAGAATGGGTATGATATCCGGTATGTTATCTGATGTTATATTACGTGAGGGTGTCCTAAGATCATCCATTATTGTTTGGTTCCTTTTGGAATCTATGACCGAATAATATCTATGGAAACATTATGTTTGCTCTTAATATTCTTCCTAAACAATTTGCCTAAAGTAAGTTCCAAAAAACCATTATTAAATGTAGCTGTCACCTTTTCAACATCAATGACACTTGGAAGATACAAAACACGCTCAAATTGACCGAATTGAATTTCAGCAAGCCTGTACGTAGCTGTTCGATCAGGGTGATTGCTTTCTCTGTTTCCTGATATCTTGACGGCTTTGTTACTTACTTCAATAACAATATCCTCTTTACCTACTCCTGCAATCTCTGCCTGAATGACAATCTCATTTCTTGTTTCAAATATATCCATCTGGGGTTTCCAGATTCTTTTTGAAAAACAAAACATTGGATTGACAGATTGAAACATTTCTTCAAAAGATTTTTCTTCTGTTGCATGTGTCTCAATATTATCTCCAAACCGAATCTCTATATGCTTCATATAAAACTCCTGATGATGCTGTTAAATCGATCATCTAATGATCTTAGTAAAATAACATTTGAGTCATATATTGTAAAGGTGAATTCAAAAGATGCCATTTTACAAAACTTATAGATCGTTCAACTATTACTCATATTGAAAGAATGATGCATTTTTTATACCAGAAAGTGTTTTTGCTTTTTTGAGAATTTAATTTTATTCTAAAATCCCAGAATCGGATGAGCAACACAGGGTTTATTCATTTTTGATGAACTGAGGCGAATTGATAAAGCATTTACATTAGAAATGGATATTCGCCAAATTTTTGTCTTTTTCAATAGCCAGGGTATTGGATGCATTTAAAGCAAAACAACCCAGAATGTAATTGCCCAGGAAACTGACATTGAAACGATGATAATAAATAGACTTAACAACATATCAAACGACATGAATTTCATTGGTGACTCCCTCCGCTCAGGTTGAATTCTAATTTTCTTAAAGCACACCTAAATTAAGCAATTACATATTAGATTAAATATGCTTAAATAACTATACATTCAAATTTTGTGCCAACCGAAGGCATTATTTTCAAATTCATCGGATTCAAGACAGACAAGACTTAGAAGCATTCATCCAGACTGAATGCAAAATCAAAAAAAAGGAAATATAGGAAAAAAATTTCACATTATTAGTAAAAATTCTTCCTAATTTTAAAATTTATACTACTTTATCTAAAATTTTTCTTAAGGCACTTGAAAAATCATTTAACGAAAAAGGTTTTTGAATAAACCCATGACATCCCCGGTTTAAAAAACCTTCAATTTTATCATCAACTGTATATCCGGTTGATATCAGTATTTTGGCATTTTCCTGGATACTTTTTATTTCTGAAAATGCCTGCTTCCCATTCATTATTGGCATAATCAAATCAAGGACGATTAAAGAGATTTCATCTTTGTAGAGTTTGAATATTTCGACCGCCTCAAGCCCGTTTCTTGCGATAATGGGTTTGTATCCCAACTTTTCTAAAAAATTCTTGCCCACATTGATAATTTCTTCTTCGTCATCTACTAGAAGAACTGTTTCCGATCCTTTTTCCATTTGTTCAAAGGTTCGCGTTAATTCTTTTTCTTTTTCTATATTCATATTATTTGATGCCGGTAAACAAACGTGAAAACTTGCACCCTGGCCTTTTTCACTGTCTACTAAAATAAACCCGTTATGATTTTTAATAACCCCATAAACAGTAGACAAACCAAGTCCTCGGCCCTTTTTATCTCCAACAGCTTTTGTTGAAAAGAATGGATCAAAAATCTTTTTCTGAGTTTCCATATCCATTCCAATACCCGTGTCTTTTATCGTCACCTTAATATACCTTCCAGGATTGATTTCAAAGGGATAGTCATGGTTTTCATTAATAAAGATATTTTGACTGGTTATAAAAATGTCACCTTGATCCGGCATCGCTTGAGACGCATTAATCAACAAATTTAAAAAAACCTGTTCGATCTGGGTTTCATCAGCATCGATGATATGAATTTTTTCATCATACGTTTCATGAATAACAATATCTTTTCGCGTGGGCCTGAAAATATTTAATGCCATTGCCACAAGCGTATTTACATTTAATGCTGAAATCTGATATTTGCCTCCCCTTGCAAATCCGAGAAGACGGCTTGTAAGTTCTGCTGCAGTTTTTACAAGACGGTCTATGTGTTTGGCATGCGTTTTTACATTTTTGACAGCAGACATATCAATCTGCATAAGAGACAAATGGCCTTGAATACCCATTAAAATATTATTAAAATCATGGGAAATCCCACCGGCTAACACACCAATAGCTTCCATTTTTTGAGCCTGTTGAAGTTGAACCTGAAGCAGTTTAACCTCTGAAATATCGGTAAGAACAACAATAATCCCCTTTGATGAATCATGCTTGTCAAGTTTTGAGGCCCTGATCCTGCAATTAAAAAAAGAGCCATCTTTTCTAACCAATTTTGTTTCGGCCAGACCGATACCAAACTTATCTACATTAGAGTACAGTACTACCCCGACCTTATTATATTCTTCAGAACTTGCAAACAATAACCTTGTGTTTATGCCTTTTAAGGATCCAGGCTCATATCCAAACATCGTATAAAAGACATCATTGGTCCAACCCAAAACTTTGTCTCTAACTATTCCTATGCCTGCCGGCGAAGAATCCAGTATGGTTTTCATTTCCTGAAAGCTCAACCCCTGCCCATTAAAATCAAAGAGTTCTCCTGAAGCAGAAGAGTCTTTGGGGCTACTATCAACGCTATCTTTAAAATAATCTTTTTCCATAAAAAAATTACCAATCCGCACTTTCATAATTTGACTGTATGATGACTTGTTGATAAGTATAGCAGACTTTTGTAAATAATTTAAGTTAAGAAAAAATGATTATTCAAAAAAACAAAAACTTTTTGGTAAAATATTTTCCAGCAGTCATCAGCGGCCTGCTTTTAACACTATCTTTTCCTAAAGCAGGACTTACATATGTTGCCTTTTTTGCTTTAGTTCCTTTTCTTTTATCCATCCAGTCGATGACCGTAAAAGAATCATTCTATTGTGGATTTACAACCGGAATCTTCCATTTTTTGACCCTTATTTACTGGATTGTCCCAACCGTACATGTATATGGAGGGCTTCATACGATCCTTGCGGTCGCTACGCTTACTCTTTTATGTTTCTATCTTGCATTATACCCGGCTTTTTTTGCCGTCCTTTTAAAAAAAATAAATCAAAAATCCTATCTTGCACCCATAATTGCTGCCTGTATCTGGGTGAGTCTTGAGTTTATCAGGACATATGCGATAACTGGTTTTTCATGGGGGGCATTAGGCTACAGCCAGTATTCAATCCTTTTATTTATACAGATTGCCGATTTTTCAGGGGTTTATGGTGTCACTTTTCTTATTGTTCTGATCAATTATATTCTTTCAATTATTTTGTTGAGATATAAACATAACCGGGATTATAAACTTGTTATTCCAATTCTATACACAACGGCCCTTGTTGCCGGGGCCCTGTTTTACGGAAATCAAAAAATCAACCAAATTCATTCTAAAATAGAAATGAGCCAAAAAGTAACGTTGACGGTTGTTCAGGGCAATATTAAGCAGGATTTAAAATGGAGCAATGCATTTAAAACAAAAACCGTAGAAAAATATATCCACCTGTCTAATCTTGCATTTAAAGAAAAACCAGATCTTGTGATATGGCCTGAAACTGCCCTGCCATTTTATTATGGATTTGATACCCCCCTATCAAACCAAGTGGATGCCTGTATTCGAGCATCAAAAACAAACTTTTTAATTGGCAGTCCCGCATTTACCTCTGATGATAAGGATGTCAAATTTTACAACAGAGCGTATATGTTAAACCGATTTTCTATTGTTACAGGCACCTATGACAAACATCATTTGGTTCCCTTTGGAGAATACGTTCCCTTTGGTGATTATTTAACATTTTTAGGAAAACTCACTGCCCAGGCAGG